>NZ_BAAGXJ010000006.1:0-170993 GCF_054779895.1 Microbacterium lacusdiani
CGACAGTGCACCCATCAAATGGAAACCGACGACTCACAGAACGTCCGGACCGAATGAAGGGGGCGGCTCACCACCAGTCGGAAACGTTAAACGGCGGGTTCGCGATCACATAGTCGGCGCGCAGGTCGGGGTGAAGGTCGTTGACGAACGAGTCCTCGGACTTCTCGCCAAGGTCGGCCTCGATGCCACGCAGCGCGAGGTTCATCTTCGCGAGCTTCCACGTGGTGTCAGTGAACTCCTGCCCGTACACGGAGATATCCGACCGCTTGCCACCGTGGGCCTTCACGAACTCGGCCGACTGCACGAACATGCCACCCGACCCACAGGCGGGGTCGTAGACCCGGCCGCTGTAGGGCTCGAGCATCTCGACGAGCGTCTTGACGACGCTGCGAGGCGTGTAGAACGCACCAGCGTCCTTGCCAGTCTCCTTGCCAGCGAACTGGCCGAGGAAGTACTCGTACACGCGCCCAAGCACGTCGTCGGCACCGTGGTCGTCGGTGCTGGTGAACCCGATCGACCCGATGAGGTCGACGAGCTCGCCGAGACGCTTCTTGTCGAGCCCGTCACGCCCATAGTTGCGCGGCAGCACGCCCCGCACGCTGGCGTTCTCCTTCTCGATCGCGTCCATCGCCTTGTCGATGTCCTGCCCGATCGAGGGCAGCTTCGCACGGACGAGCACGTGCTCCCACCGCGCTGTCTCGGGCACCCAGAACACGTTCTGCGACGTGTACTCGTCACGATCCTCGAGGAAGTCGGCGATCGCGTCCGCATCGAGCCCATCCGCGGCCAGTTCGGCCTCGAGCGCGATCCGGCGCTCCGTGAACCGGTCCGAGATGTACTTCAGGAACACGAGGCCGAGCACGACGTGCTTGTACTCGCTCGGCTCCTGGTTGCCGCGCAGCTTGTCGGCGGCCTCCCAGAGGGTCTGTTCGAGGGTCTTGGTCGGCTTGGCCTTCGCGACGCGCGCCATCAGCACGCACCTCCCGCGATCGTGCGGGCGAACTGCTGCAGCGTCTTGTGCTGCTCTGGGCTTGTCATGTGAACCATTCTGTCGAGGGGTCAGCCGGCCTGACGGACGGGGTCAAGGACGTTGGATATCGCGGCTTCGCGCTCGGCGCGATGCGTGCGGAGTGAGCATTGGCAGCAGCAAGTGTTGCGTCGAGTTCGCCGAGCGCCTTCGTAACTCAAGCGGTGGGGTCGGGGTCTGACGGCAGGCGAACGAGACCCTGCGGCGATCGCCTACAGGCACGGCGCTGAAGTGGCAGTCGGGTCGGGCGCGCTCAACCGATGACGAGCTTCAACTTCAGGCGCCCGAAGAGGTCGAACGGTCCGCAACATTCCACGTTCAGCTCGGCACAGACGTCAGGTATCTTGATGCGATTCTTCCGGTCGGGGTTCTTGATCTCGTGAGTCACGATCGTGTGCTGGCCCGATAGCGCGAGCGACACGAGCCGGTAATCGGCCGCGGCCAGGAAGTCCGTGCGCGCATTCTGCTGGAAGCGGCTCGAGGGATCCATCGTCCAGGCGGTGACCCGCTGAAGGGCGTGCAGATCAGCAGCGGACTCCTCCAGCCAGAACGACGGCGGCAGGGTCCGCGCCCATTCGGTGAGCTGATCCTCCTGTCGGAACAGCTCCGCCCGGACGGCCGTCGTCGACGCGATGTCGTGCTCCTCCTGCGCGTCCTGCAGCCAATGCCAGAAGCCGGGCGCGATGTCGAAGCCGTAGTACCGGTTCTTGGCGTCGATGAAGACGTTCGCGTCGAGGAGGTACGTCACAGGTGAAGCACCTCGTGTGCATACCTGTCGATCTTGGAGGTGCTCGACAGTCCGAGGAGGCGCATGGCATCGGTCAAGCTCGTCGTCCCCGATCGGGCGTCGGTGATCACCGCGCGCGACAAGCGCTCCCCGACGCGGTACGGAAGGTTGGCGTAGTAGTTGCCGCCATCCGCCGAGGCGTCGTTCAGCTTCGCGGCGGCCCGTGCTCGCTCTTCCACACGACGGTAGACCTCGTCGAAGCCGTCACGTGGGACTGCGCCGATCGCGCGCAACTGCAGCAGGATCGTCGGAGTGCTGGCGACGTAGCGGCCTGCGAGACGATCGAGCTCGCTGTACAGATCAGCGTCGCCTCGGTACACCTGGCGCAGGTCCTCCGCGGGAACGAGCACCTCGGCGGCGAGCCGGTTGCACCAGCCCTCAGCATCGGCGCCATCGTGACGGGGGCTCGGCTCGTCGAGCGCGCTCTCGCGCCGAAGTACGTGCCCCAGCTCATGGATCAGCGTGAAGATGTGGCCCGTCTTCGTGTCGTCGTGGGTGTTGACGAAGATGAGGGGAGCGACACGATCGTAGAGGGTGAAGCCGCGGAACTCCTCGCGGCTCAGCGTGCGCTGAGTATTGTTCGTGATCGTGCCCGCGAACGTCACTAGCACACCGAGTTCCTCGACCGACCGCTTTAGCCGTCGGCGCACCTGATCGCGCGTGAGGCCGGCTCTCCTGGAGACAGCGAAGTCGAGCGCGTCGCGGATCTCCTCCGCCAGAACTGACAGCCGCGTGAGACCAGGCAGCCGCGGCGGTGCGAGGCCCTCCCGTGTCGCGTAGTCGCGGTACCAGTCCTGGCGGAAGGCGCTCTCGTCGATCACCTCGCGCAGCTCGGGGCTCGGAGTGCGGGCGTCACCACCCGTGCCGAGGCGGTAGTCGGGGATCGGAAGTTGCAACTCCGGCGGCTCGGCCAGGAAGAAGATCCCGAACGGCAGATGCGAGAAGCTCGCGATCTGCTCGACCTGACGGATGGTCGGCGAGCGCCGCCCGGCGGCCCAGTCATCCCACTGAGGGAACCGATGGAGGAACGCCACGTGATCGCGCTGGGAGTACGCCTCGGCCCATCGCAGGACGCTGGGTGCGATCGCGACGTGTGCACTCATCGGCGTCCTCCCTGGCAGTGGGCGTGCAGATATGTGAAGCGTACGGTTACCGTCCCGATCCGGCGTGCTTGAGTGCCGGCTGTGCGTCAATTGTGCCGTGTGGACGAGCGGCCGAATTCTCGCGCGTTGCGCCCGCTCATCCGCACGCCGTCGGGCCCCGGTGTCGGTGGGCGCCGGTAGCGTCGTTCGGGGAGGACCGGATGACGGATCGGGCGACGCGGAGCGCGCGGGAGGAGCTCGCGGCGCTCGCCCGCGGCGGGGACGCGCGGCTGCTCGAGCTGCCGGCGGCGGAGGATCCGCGGTCGGCAGCGGTGCTCATCCTGTTCGGGGTGCTCGATCGGACGCCGAGCGAGCGCGTCGCGCACGATGCGGCGGTGTCGCGGGACCTCGATGTGCTGCTGCTGTCGCGGGCGGCGACGCTGCGGTCGCATCCGGGGCAGGTCGCGTTTCCGGGTGGGCGCGTAGACGACGGGGACGCCGATACGGTCGCCGCGGCGCTGCGTGAGGCGCGCGAGGAGACGGGGCTCGATCCCTCTGGTGTCGAGGTGCTGGGCGCGCTGCCGGCGGTGCCGATCGCCTTCTCGCGGCACCTCGTGACGCCCGTGCTCGCGTGGTGGCGGGATCCGTCGCCCGTTCGCGTGATGGACGAGGGGGAGTCGTCCGCGGTGTTCCGGGCGCCGGTGGCCGACCTGCTGGATCCGGCGAACCGCGGGGTGACGGTCATCCGGCGCGACGGGCGCGAGTGGCGCGGGCCCGCGTTCACCGTGTCGGGCGAGGGTGGGACGCATCTCGTGTGGGGGTTCACGGCGATGGTGCTGGATGCGCTGTTCGAGCGGCTCGGATGGACCGAGCCGTGGGATCGGGAGCGGGTTGTGCCGTTGGAGGGGTATTAGGGGCGCGGGGGGGCTTCAGGGGTTTCGACTCGCTTCGCTCGCTCAACCAGCACATAGGGGAGCTCGCCCAACCAGCACAGGGGAAGGAGCTCGCTCAACCAGTGCACGGGTGGGGCGGCCCTCGTGCGCGATCGGCGGGGTTAGCGTGGGCGCATGAGCGTCGGACTGGATGCCGCGATCTCGCTGGGGAACCGCTTCGCCCGGGAGCTGCCCGAGCTGGCGATCCCGTGGCAG
The DNA here is from genome assembly GCF_054779895.1 of Microbacterium lacusdiani. Classification (NCBI taxonomy): domain Bacteria; kingdom Bacillati; phylum Actinomycetota; class Actinomycetes; order Micrococcales; family Microbacteriaceae; genus Microbacterium; species Microbacterium lacusdiani. The sequence goes on from NZ_BAAGXJ010000006.1 coordinate 4,045, forward strand.
GCCGAGGAGTTCCCGGATGCGCGGCTGCTGGTGCTGAACGAGCCGCTGGCTGCCGAGCTGGGGCTGGATCCGGACATCCTGCGCAGCCCCGACGGCGTGCGCATCCTGACGGGCAACCTGGTTCCGGAGGGCGCGACGCCCGTCGCGCAGGGATACGCCGGCCACCAGTTCGGCGGGTACTCGCCGCGCCTCGGCGACGGTCGGGCGCTGCTGCTCGGCGAGGTGACCGACACCGCGGGCCGGCTGCGCGACATCCACCTGAAGGGCTCGGGGCCCACGCCGTTCGCGCGCGCGGGCGACGGGCTCGCGGCGCTCGGGCCGATGCTGCGCGAGTACATCGTGAGCGAGGCCATGCACGCGCTCGGCATCCCCACCACGCGCTCGCTCGCCGTGATCGCCACGGGCCAGACGGTGTACCGCGAGACGGCGCTGCCCGGCGCGCTGCTCACCCGCGTCGCGAGCAGCCACCTGCGCGTCGGGAGCTTCCAGTACGCGGCCGCGATGCGCGATACCGAGCTGCTGCGGCGGCTCGTCGATCACGCGATCCGGCGCCATCATCCGGAGCTGGCGGATGCCGACAACCAGGCGCTCGCCCTGTACGGGGCGGTGGTCTCGGCGCAGGCATCGCTGATCGCGCGGTGGATGCTCGTCGGATTCGTGCACGGCGTCATGAACACCGACAACATGACGATCTCGGGCGAGACGATCGACTACGGGCCGTGCGCGTTCATCGACGCGTTCGACCCGGGCGCGGTCTACAGCTCGATCGACGTGAACGGGCGTTACGCGTACGGCAACCAGCCGCTCATCGCCGAGTGGAACCTCGCGCGCTTCGCCGAGGCGCTGCTGCCGCTGTTCGACGACGATCCCGAGCGCGCCGTGGAGATGGCGCAGGATGCGCTGGGCGCGTTCCGGGAGCAGTACGGGCCCGCGCTCGCCGCGGGCTTCCGCGCGAAGCTGGGGCTGCCCGAGGCGGTGGACGGGGCGGTCGCCGCCGAGGTGATCAACGATCTGAGCGCGCTCATGCGGCAGAGTCGGGTGGACTGCACGTCGTTCTTCCGGCGGCTCTCGGATGCCGCGCGCGGGCGCCCCGAGCAGGCGCGGGGCGTGGTGCTCGACCTCGCGGCCTTCGACGCGTGGCTGGCGCGCTGGACGGCGCTCGAGCCGGACGCCGACGCGATGGACGCCGTCAACCCCGTCTACATCCCGCGGAACCACCTGGTCGAGGAGGCGCTCGCCGCGGCCACGGCGGATGACCTCGGGCCGCTCGAGCGGCTGATGTCGGCGCTGGCGCGGCCGTTCGAGGAGCGGGTCGGGCTCGAGCGCTTCGGCGAGCCGGCGCCGGACTCGTTCGGGCCGTACCGGACGTTCTGCGGCACGTGAGCCCGGCGGCGTCCGCCGGTGTGGTCGCCGGGGTCGCGCCGCGCGGGTAGCGTCGACCGTGGGGAAGGGAGCCCACCATGTCTGCATCGCCCGAGGTCGCCGTCAACGCCGGCAAGGAGGGGCGCGCGCACCGGTTCGAGACCCTCGACGAGGCGTTCCAGCGCTATGGCACGCCCGCCGCGAACCAGGCGCTCGTGCGCCGCATCGTCGAGAGCGCGGATGTCGCCGGCATCGTCGGATTCCGCACCTACTTCAAGCTCGAGCGCCGCAGCGGTCCCGCGCTCGAGGTGCACGCGGGCTACACGAACGGGTTCCGCAACGAGAGCGACGCCGTGCGCCTGGCCGGCGACATCGAGCGCTGGCCGAGCCGGCGATTCCAGGGCGCGTGGGGAGTCACGCACCCCGAGACGCGGCCGCGCGCCGCGCAGCCGGCGTCGCGCCGGTTCCCCGGTTCGCGGGTGGCGGCGACGCCGCGCCCCTCGGCGGTCCCCGAGCGCGCCGAGGCGGTCTGTCCCACGTGCTTCATGGTGCTGCCGCGCACCGGCGTCTGCGACACCTGCGGCTGACGCGGGGCGGTTCGGGCGTCCGACGCTCGTCCACAGGAAGCCGGTTCGGGGAGTTATCCACCGATTTCCTGGTTTTGGGGGTGGACCTGGGGTTCCGGGGTCTGGATGTCGGTGGCCCGGAGGATGATCGGGGTATGACGTTCCTCGATGAGTTCCGGGCAGCGGTGACCGCTGCGGCGGCCGCCGCGCCGGGCGACGCGTCGGTCGTGCTCGGGATGTCGGACGAGGATGTGGTGGCGCTGGTGGAGGCGGCGACCGAGCTGGTGCAGATCGGTGAGCGGAGCCGGTTGATGGGTGTCGGGGTGGTCGCTGCGCGTTCGTCTCGGGACGCAGGGCAGGGCGGGTTGGCGCAGGAGCGCGGTCACCGCAATGCCGTCGCGTTCGTGCAGGAGGTGGCCGGGACCTCGCGTGGGGAGGCGGCGCGGCAGGTGCGGCTGGGGCAGTCGCTGCTGGAGACGGCGCAGTCCGAAGAGGTTGCCGCGGAGCTGGATGCGGACGTTCCGCCGATGGAGGCGCCGTGGCATGCGCCGCTGGATCGGGCGCTGCTGGACGGGGCTCTGACGTCGGCGCAGATGGATGCGATCAGCCGCGGGCTCGGGCGGCCACCGGAGGGTGCCGACGAGGCGTGGCGGGTCGCGTGCGAGCAGCTCGCCGGCGTGGCGGGCGAGTACACCGTGGAGGACCTGGGCGCGGCGGCGCGGGCGGTGCGGGATCAGCTCGACGCAGAGGGCGCGGAGGCCCGGTACCTGGCGCGGCATGAGAAGCGGAGCCTGCGGATGTGGCGGGACGCCGACGGCGGTCTCCACGCGCACATCGACTTCGACGACGACGGCGCCGCGTTGGTCACGGCGGTGAGGGACGCGGCGATGCGGCCCCGCCGGGGCGGACCCCGGTTCGTGGACTCCGAAGAGGCCGCGAAGGCGCAGGCGCTGGCGGACGACCCGCGCTCGAACGAGCAGCTCGAGTACGACCTGCTCATGGACGTGCTCCGCGCCGGCGCGCTCGCCGACGCCGAGACCGTGTTCGGGACGCGCCAGCCCGGGGTGCGGCTGGTGACGGTGGTCGAGGACGGTCGCGTCTCCGGCGGCCACACCGAGGACGGCGGGCACTCCCTGCCCGCCCCCGCGATCGAGCAGGCCATCTGCAACACCGGGTACACCCCCGTGACCGTCGACGCGTGCGGGAACCCGCTCGATGTCGGCCGGGAACAGCGGCTGTTCACCCCGAAACAGCGCATCGCCCTCGCCGTCCGCGACGGCGGATGCATGTGGCGCGGCTGCGGCATGCCCGCCTCCTACTGCGAAGCCCACCACATCGACGAATGGGCCGCCCACGCCGGGCGCACCGACATCGACCGGGGCATCCTGCTGTGCAGGTTCCATCACATGAACCTGCACCACCACGGGCACCGGATCACGCGTGATCGGGGCGGGCCGTTCGTCCTGCATCCGCCCGGCGGGGAACCGGTTCCGCTGCATTCCAGATCACCGCTGCGGTGGCTCTGGGATCCGCCACCGCGCGCCGCCTGACGCAGGGCGGGCCGTCAGTCGGCGGGGCGGCGCTCGGCGCGCTCGTCGGCGGCGGTCGCAGGGTCGTCGAGCTCCGCGGTGCGCTTCTGCCAGGGCCAGCGGCCCGAGATCTCGAGCTCGAGGGACCAGCTGAGGAACGTCCGGATCACGACGATGATCGCCAGCACCGCGATGTTGTCGAGCGTCGGCTCGAGCGCGACCGTGCGGATGATGTCCGCGGCGACGAGCAGCTCCAGGCCGAGCAGGATGGAGCGGCCGAGGAACCGTCGGTACCGGTCGTAGACATCCGGCTCGCGGCGGAACAGGCGCCGGGTCGCGGACGCCGTGGCGGCCAGCGCGCCGAGCACGATCGCGACCACGCCCGCGGCATCCACCGCCTTGCCGACGGTCTCGATGATCTCCTGGAAGTCCATGGTGTCGCCTCCTCGTCGCGCCCAGCGTAGGAGCGACGCGGCGCCCTCGCGCGGGCCTCGACCGAGGGACGGGGCGTGGAGTAAGGGGGCCGTCGGCTTCGGGCCCAGGGCCGCGTGATAAAGTCGCCCTTTGGAAGCGTGTCCGAGCGGCCGAAGGAGCATGGCTGGAATCCATGTAGGCGGGGTAACTCGTCTCGCAGGTTCAAATCCTGTCGCTTCCGCTCCGAAGCCCCGCACCGATCTCGGTGCGGGGCTTCTTCGTCGCCGGGAGCCGCGGCGAGGCTTGGGCCGTTTCGACTCCGCTCGCTGGCGCTCGCTCCGCTCAACGACCGGGGGCGGGGTGGCGCTCGCTCCGCTCAACGACCGGGGCGGGGTGGCGCTCGCTCCGCTCGACGACAGCGGAGCGTCAGTGACCCTGGACGCGGGGGCGCACGAGCAGCGAGCGCGGGATGATCGAGGCCCGCAGCCGCTCGCGGCCGGCGGGCAGGAGCGCGACGCGGGTCTGCGAGAGGGCGCGCGCCAGGCCCGGCGCCGGCGGGGCGCCGTCGCGCGCGAAGCTCGCGCGCTCGATGCCGGACACCAGCGGCGCCAGCGCCGAGGGCGGCACCCCGTGCTTGGTCGACAGCAGATCCGCGAACGCGCGCGGTGAGTCGCTCTCGTCGACCGCGATGCCCGCGTCGATCGCGACATCCTGCAGCTCGCGCCAGGCGGCCACCGCGTCACCGCGGCGCGCGGCCGCGAGGCGCACGCTCCACCGCACCGCCCGCACCACGGCCGGCGCGGCCAGCAGCACGAGCAGCCCCAGCGCGACGCCGAGACCGCGCACCAGCGCCCACACGTCGAAGCCCGTCGCCTGCGTGCCGCCGCCCTCGATGTCACCACGGTCCAGGTCGCGCGACGCGGACGGCGTGGGCGTCGGCGCGGACGGATCGGTCGGGGCCGCCGACGGGCCCGCGCTCGGCGCCGCCTCGGAGCGCAGCAGCGTCGGGGTGCCGAGCGTCGCGGTCGGCTCGAACGGCACCCATCCGATGCCGTCCAGGTACGCCTCGGGCCACGCGTGCAGCTGCGAGCCGAGCACCGAATACACCGTCTGGCCGTCGATCTGCTGGTCGGTCGCGACGCCCGGCAGGAAGCCCACCACCACGCGCGCCGGGATGCCGAGCGAGCGCGCCATCACCGCGAACGTCGACGCGAAGTGCACGCAGTACCCGCTGCGGACGTCCAGGAACCCCTGGATCGCGTCCATCCCTGAGCCGTCGAAGCCCTCCTCGACCGGCGCCTCGAGCGAGTACCGGAACTCGCCGCCCCGGAACCAGGCCTGCATCGCGACCAGCGCGTCGTAGGCGCTGCCCGAGCCGGCGGTCACCTCGCGCGCGATCGGCGCGACCAGCTCGGCGGCGCCATCCGGCAGCAGGAGCGACTCCTGCGCCATCCCGTCGTCCAGCGCGTGCCAGAACGCGCCGCCGCCCGTCGCGGGCACGGCCGCCTGCGCCTGCTCGCGGGTCGGCTGCGGCACCTGCGTGCGGACGACGTACGACTGCCCGAGTGACGTCGTCGAGTCGCTGCGGACGGTGCGGTTGAACGGGTTCGCCGACCACGCCCCCACCGCGCCCCTGACCTCCACCGCCGGATACGGCACGGGCAGGTACTCGCTCGTCAGGCGCGTGATCTCGATCGTCGTTGTGGCCTCGACCGCCTCCGCAGTCGACTCCACCGGGCCGAACGACAGCTCGTTGCGGCCCGCGCCGTCCGGCTGCCACGTCCGCCCGTTGAACGCCGTCAGCGTCGCGACCCGCAGGTACGGCGCCCCGCCGGTGGCGTCGGTGCTCAGCCGCAGCACCTCGACGTCCGCGGGTCGGCGCAGGTCGTCGCCCAGGTCGAGCGATGCCGAGATCGTCGCGGTGCGGCCCACGCCGCCGCCGATGGGGGTGCCCAGCGGCACGGACGGCGCGAGGATCGCCGCCGCGACGAGCGAGCCGACGCCCAGCACCGCCGCCCACATCGAGGCCACCGGGCCCGCCTCCATGCCGGGCCGCCGCGCGCGCAGCTCGGCGCGGGCGAGCCACAGGATCGCCGCCGTCAGGATGACCGCCGCGACCAGGTCGGGATCGCCCGGCACGGCCAGCTGCGGGATCACGAACACCGTGATCAGCACGATCGCCGCCAGCAGCGGCAGGCGCGTGGCGCGCACGATATGCCCGACGAAGAATGCGAGCAGGCCGCCGGCCGCGATCAGCACCCAGCTGAGCGCCCGGCTCGGCTCCATGGGGGCGACGCCCTCGACGATCTCGACGCTCACGTCGGAGAACAGGCGCGGCAGGTCGCGCACCAGGTCGACGGTCGGGATCACCCCCAGCACGGCCTCGTCGTGCCGCAGCGTGTACGTCGCGCCCAGCACCCACGCCAGCAGCTCGGCGATCGCGGCCAGAACCCGGGGCACCCCGACGCGACGCAGCAGCCACCCCGTGAGCAGCACGACGGCGATCAGCAGGATGGCGCCCCACAGCCACGTGGGAACGAGGAGGCGCCCGATCGGCAGCATGGCCGCGATCGTGCCGACGCCCGCGCCGAGCGTCATCGACAGGTCGCCGCGCAGCACCCGCGCCGGCGGCGTCGGATCGAGCGGGTGCGTCCACGGGCCGTGCCCGGCGGGCGGGGGAGCGGTGCGGTGCGGGGCCTCAGCGACGGCCACGGCCGGCCCCCGATCCGGAGTCCGGGCGGAGGTCGAACGCGTCCGCCGCGAACGCGCGGGACCCGAACGCGGGCGTGTCGTCGTCGGGCCGGGTGGCCGCGAGCCAGCCCGCCTCGATGTCGGTCCCGAGCCGCGCGGCGTGCCACCCCTGCCGGGCCGCCCGCTCGAGCGCGTCGCCCCGCGGGTCCACGCTCAGCAGCACCGCGCGCGACGCCTGCGTCGCGACCGGCGCGAGCCCGGCGACGTCCTCGCCCGTGAGGCGACCCGTCACGAGGATCACGGGCGCCGACGCCCAGTTGCCGATGCCGGTGGGCAGGCGGTCGAGCGTGTCGTCGCCGCGCGGGCCGACGGAGGCGAACGTGACGAGCAGCTCGCGCCGGTCGTCCTGCGTCTCGACGAGCGAGATGGGCACGCCGTCGCTGTCCATCACCTCGACGGCATACCCGTCGCGCACCAGGCTCCAGGTCGCCGACACCACGAGCGTCACGGCCGCCTCGAATCCCTCGTCGTCGCCGCGCGCGGCATCCGGGCTCCACCGCCGGGCGCCGCGGTCGAACACCACGATCGCGCGCGGGGTGGTCTCGCGCTCCTCCTCGCGCACCATGAACGAGCCGTGGTGCGCCGACGCGCGCCAGTGGATGCGCCGCATCGAGTCGCCGGGCGCGTACGGCCGCGGGATGAGGTTGTCCGCGCCCTGCCCGTGCCGGTCGGTGGTCGCCTGCGCGCCGCCGGTCGCTCCCGGCGCGCCGGGCAGTGCGCGCAGCGGCACGACCGCGGGCACGATCGTCACGGGCGTCCGCCCGCCCGCGCTCGCACGGCGCCGGGCGAGCCCGAAGGGGTCGATCGCCACCGTCTCGAGCGGGCCGATCGCGTGCCGCCCGCGCTTCATGCCCATCACGGCATAGGACACCGGCAGCACGCCGCGCCCGCCGGGCGGCAGATCGCCGATCGGGCCGTTCGGCTCGTCCTCCGTCACGACCGCGCGCAGGGCCGGCGGCAGCGCGTCGTGCCAGCGCCCGCCCGGCACGGGCCGCGCCGACAGCACGAGCACCGCGCGCACCTGGGAGATGCCGCCGACGCTCGCGACGTCCGTCGACAGCGTGCGCTCCACATCCGTCACCCGTCCCGCGAGGCGCAGCGTCACGAACGCCGCGGCCGTGAGCAGCAGCAGCGTCAGGCCGAACACCGCCAGCTCGATCCGCCCCAGCGTGTTGGCCGCGACCAGCAGCCCGACGCCCAGGAGCACGGCGGCGAGCCCGCGGGCGGTCAGCGGCGCGCGGCTCAGCGCGCGGGCGCCCGACGCAGGTGCGCCCGCGCGGGGCGCGGCGCCGCCCCGCGAGCGCGAGGACGACCGGCCGGACATCGCGTCACCGCACGGCCAGAGGCACGCGCACCGATCCCGCGATCCGCTCCAGGATCTGCGGCACCGGGTCGCTGGCGCGGTGCACGCCGGCGGCGCTCCGCGTGGGGATGAGGCGATGCGCGAGCACCGGCTCGAGCAGCGCCGTGACGTCGTCGGGGATCACGAAGTCGCGCCCGTCGAGCGCCGCCCACACCTTCGCGGCCCGCACCAGCTGCAGCGTGGCACGCGGGCTCGCGCCCAGGCGCAGGTCGGGGTGCACGCGCGTCGCCTGCGCGAGGGCCACGGCGTACTCCTCCATCACAGGCGCGACATGCACCGCGCGCGCGAAGCGGATCAGCTCGCTGACCTCCTCGACCGTGACCACCGGCCGCACCGCCGCGAGCGGGTTCTCGGTGTCGCGCTGGCGCAGCATCAGCGCCTCCGCCGCCGCGTCGGGGTACCCCATCGAGATGCGCAGGATGAACCGGTCGCGCTGCGCCTCGGGCAGGGGATAGGTGCCCTCCATCTCGAGCGGATTCTGGGTCGCGACCACGAGGAACGGATCCGGCAGCCGGTGCGACGTGCCGTCGACCGTGACCTGACGCTCCTCCATCGCCTCCAGCAGCGCCGACTGCGTCTTGGGGGAGGAGCGGTTGATCTCATCGGCGATCACGATGTTCGCGAACACCGCGCCCGGCGTGAACGAGAACTCCCGCGACGCCGGGTTGAACACCGACACGCCCGTCACGTCGCTCGGGAGCAGATCGGGAGTGAACTGGATGCGCCGCACCCGCGCCTGGATCGACGCCGCCAGCGCCCGCGCCAGCACCGTCTTGCCGACGCCCGGCACGTCCTCGATCAGCAGGTGCCCCTCGGCCAGCAGCGCCACGAGCGCGCTGCGCACGGCCTGCGGCTTCCCGTCGATCACCGAGGACACGGATCGGATGATCCCGTCCGTCGCGTGCTGGAACCGCTCGGGGGACATGGGCTCGGTCACCGGCGACTCCTCGGTTCGGGGATTCAGTTAGACTGGGGCCAGCTCTCCGCGTGGCGACATCCAGGCCAACTCCCCCAGGACGGAAACGTAGCAAGGGTAACCGGGCTCTGTCGGGTACGCGGAGAGTCTTTACTTTTTCAGGGGCGGTCTCACGTGTTCGGGCGCCCGCTTCGCTCGCACGACTGTCGATGTGGATGGTCGGTGCTCGCTGCTCGCTGCTCGCTGCTCGGTGCTCGGTGCTCGGGGGTGGGGCCGGTGGCGGTTTGGGGGTTTCGACTCCCTCGCTGGCGCTCGGTCGCTCAACCAGCACAGGGGGAGCTGGCGCTCGGTCGCTGAACCTGCTCGGGGTCAAGCCCCGCCTCCACGATGGATGCGCGCATAGGCTGGGCGCGTGGCGAGGAGCATCTACATCACCTCCGCGGAGGGGCACTCCGGCAAGTCCACCGTGGCGCTGGGCGTGCTCGACGCGCTCAGCCGGGCGACGCCGAGGGTGGGGGTGTTCCGGCCCATCGCGCGGTCGACCGCCGAGCGCGACTACGTGCTCGAGATGCTGCTCGGTCACGACGGCGTCGACCTCGACTACGACGAGTGCGTGGGCGTCACGTACGACGACGTGCGCGCCGATCCGGATGCCGCGCTCGCCACGATCGTCGGGCGGTTCAAGGCCGTCGAGGCGCAGTGCGACGCTGTGGTCGTGGTCGGAACCGACTACACCGACGTCGGCAGCCCCGCCGAGCTCGCCTACAACGCCCGCGTCGCCGCGAATCTCGGCACGCCGGTCCTGCTCGTGCTGGGCGGCCGCGCGCACCAGGGGCAGGCCGAGCAGCTCGGCACCACGACTCCGCGCACGCCCGAGGAGATGGCGCAGATCGCGCGCCTGGCGATCCCCGAGCTGCGGCGCGGTCGCGCCGAGCTCGCCGCCACGGTGGTCAACCGTGCCGACCCCGAGCACCTCGACGACATCGTCGCCCAGGTGGCGCAGGCCGTGGGCGCCGGGCCGGTCTGGGCCCTGCCCGAGGACCGCCTGCTCGTGGCGCCCTCCATGGCGGACATCCTGCGGGCGGTCGACGGCACCCTGCTGAAGGGGGACGACCAGCTGCTCACGCGCGAGGCGCTGGGCGTCGTGATCGCCGGCATGTCGATGGTCAACGTGCTGCCGCGCCTCGCCGAGAGCGCGGTCGTGGTCATCCCCGCCGACCGCACCGAGGTGCTGGTCGCGGCGCTGCTCGCGAACCAGTCGGGCACGTTCCCGTCGCTGGCGGGCATCATCCTGAACGGGCCGTTCCCGATCCCGGACGACGTGCTGCGCCTGATCGACGGCCTCGGATCCACCCTGCCGATCGTGACCACCGACCTCGGCACGTACGACACCGCGGTGCGCGTGATGTCGACGCGCGGGCGCGCGACCGGATCCGGCCGGCGCTACGACACGGCCCTCGCGCTGTTCGAGAAGCACGTCGACATCGCCGAGCTCACGCGCGTGCTGGGCGTCGCCCGTGCGACCGTCGTGACGCCCCTGATGTTCGAGTACGGCCTGCTCGAGCGCGCCCGCGCCGACCGCCGCCACATCGTGCTGCCGGAGGGCGGCGACGACCGCGTGCTGCGCGCGGCCGCGTCGCTGCTCAAGCGCGAGGTGGCCGAGCTGACCATCCTCGGCGACCCCGGCGCGATCGCCGCCCGCGCGACCGAGCTGGGCCTCGACCTGGGCGACGCGCACCTGGTCAGCCCGTTCGACCCGGAGCTCGTCGAGCGCTTCGCCACCGAGTACGCGCGGCTGCGCGCGCACAAGGGCGTCACGTACGAGAAGGCCGCCGACACCGTCACGGACGTGTCGTACTTCGGCACGATGATGGTGCACCTGGGCCTGGCCGACGGCATGGTGTCGGGTGCCGCCCACACGACCGCGCACACGATCCGCCCGGCGTTCGAGATCATCAAGACCAAGCCGGGGGTGTCGGTCGTCTCGAGCGTCTTCCTGATGGCGCTCGCCGACCGCGTGCTGGTCTACGGCGACTGCGCCGTGATCCCCGACCCGACGTCCGAGCAGCTCGCCGACATCGCGATCTCGTCGGCCGCCACGGCCGCGCAGTTCGGGATCGAGCCGCGCGTCGCGATGCTGTCTTACTCGACCGGCGAGTCCGGATCGGGCGCGGACGTCGACAAGGTGCGCCTCGCGACCCAGCTGGCCCGCGAGCGCGCGCCCGAGCTGCCGATCGAGGGCCCCATCCAGTACGACGCCGCCGCCGACGCGGCGGTCGCGAAGGCCAAGCTGCCGCAGTCCGCGGTCGCCGGGCGGGCCACGGTGTTCGTGTTCCCCGACCTCAACACCGGAAACAACACGTACAAGGCCGTGCAGCGCTCGGCGGGCGCCGTCGCGATCGGGCCCGTGCTGCAGGGCCTCAACAAGCCGATCAACGACCTGTCGCGCGGCGCGCTCGTGCAGGACATCGTCAACACGGTCGCGATCACCGCGATCCAGGCGCAGGGGAGCGCTTCGTGACGTTTCGACTCCGTTCGCTGGCGCTCACTCCGCTCAACGACCGGGGGGTGGTGAGTGCCATGGGGAGCTTCGTGACGTTTCGACTCGGTCGCTTCGCTCCCTCGCTCAACGAGCACGGGATGGACAACGACCGGGAAATCGTGAGGAGCCGCGCATGAGCATCGTGCTGGTCGTCAACAGCGGGTCGTCGTCGTTCAAGTACCAGCTGCTCAACATGGCGCGCGAGCAGGTGCTCGCCTCCGGGCTCGTGGAGCGGATCGGCGAGCCCACCGGCGTCGCGACCCACACGGTGCACTTCCACGCCGAGCCGGGGGAGCCCGCGCCCGCCGTCCTCGACGCGACGCACCGGATCGAGCGCCCCATCCCGGATCACACGGCGGGCTTCGCGGCCATGCTCGACGCGTTCGCGCAGCACGGCCCTTCGCTCGACGAGCACCCGCCGGTCGCGGTCGGGCACCGCGTGGTGCACGGCGGCGCGCGGTTCTTCGAGGCGACCGTGATCACCGACCTGGTCGAGATCAACATCGACGACCTGTCGGTGCTCGCGCCGCTGCACAACCCGGGCGCGCTGCAGGGCATCCGCGCCGCGCGCGCGGCGTTCGCCGGCATCCCGCACGTCGCGGTGTTCGACACCGCGTTCCACCAGACGCTGCCGCCCGCGGCCTACACCTACGCGATCGACCGCGAGGTCGCCGCGAAGCACCGGATCCGCCGGTACGGCTTCCACGGCACCAGCCACCAGTACGTCAGCGCCAAGGCCGCCGAGTTCCTCGGGCGCGACCTCGCGAGCCTGAAGCAGATCGTCTTCCACCTCGGCAACGGCGCGTCCGTCACGGCGGTCGACGGCGGCCGGTCGGTCGAGACGTCCATGGGCCTGACCCCGCTCGAGGGGCTCGTGATGGGCACCCGGTCGGGCGACCTCGACCCCGCCGTGCTGCTGCACCTGGCGCGGCGCGCGTCGATGTCGACCGACGACCTGGACCGCCTCCTCAACAAGCGCAGCGGCATCCTGGGGCTGGCCGGCGTGACCGACATGCGGGATCTCGCCGCCCGCCGCGCCGAGGGCGACGAGGCCGCGCAGCTCGCGTTCGACGTGTACATCCACCGCCTCCGGGCGTACGCGGGCGCCTACATCGCGCAGCTCGGCGGGGTCGACGTGATCTCGTTCACGGCCGGCGTCGGGGAGAACGACGCAGCCATCCGCGCGGCGGCCCTCGAGACGCTCGGCTTCCTGGGGCTGGAGATCGACCCCGAGCGCAACCAGGCGCGCGAGCGCGGCCCGCGCGTCATCTCGACCGACGACTCCGCCGTGACCGTGCTGGTGGTCCCCACGGACGAGGAGCTCGAGATCGCGCGCCAGACCCTGGCGGCCGTCTGACCCTGCCGTCGGCCCGGTGCGTGGGACTACGCTGGGCGGCGTGAGCAGCCTGCCCGACCTGACCGCCTACGACGCCGTGCTGTTCGACCTCGACGGCGTCATCACGCCGACCGCCGAGGTGCACATGCACGCCTGGCGCGCGATGTTCGAGCAGCTGTTCGCGGACTGGGACATCACGCCGCCGTACACCGACACCGACTACTTCGACCATCTCGACGGCAAGAAGCGGTACGACGGCGTCGCGTCCATCCTGCGCAGCCGCGACGTCGAGGTGCCGTGGGGCGACCCGTCCGACCCGCCGGAGGCCGACACCGTGTGCGGCATCGGCAACCGCAAGAACATCGTGTTCTCGCGCGTGCTGCGCGAGGAGGGCATCCAGCCGTACCCCGGCACCATGCGCCTGCTCGACATCCTCGACGCGGCCGGCGTCCCGTCCGCCGTCGTGTCCAGCTCGAAGAACGCCGAGGACGTGCTCGCGGCCGCGGGCATCCGCGACCGCTTCCCGGTCGTGATGGACGGCGTCGTCGCCGAGCGCGAGCACCTGCCGTCCAAGCCCGCGCCCGACGTCTTCCTCCGTGCCGCGGAGATGGCCGGCGTCGACCCGGCGCGCACCGCCGCGGTCGAGGACGCCATCTCGGGCGTGCAGTCCGCGTTCGCCGGCGGGTTCGGGCTGGTCGTCGGCGTCGACCGCGGGGCGGGCGCGCACGCGCTCGAGAACGCCGGCGCGCACGTGATCGTCTCCGACCTCGCCGAGTTCGCCGACGCGCACGACGCGACCTCCCGCTGACACCCGAAAAGCGCTGCGCCGCGGAATACCGCCCGACTCTGTGGCGGTTCCCGGCGATCCCGTGCGATCCTGTTCCGTCCCCGTTTCCCGCTTTCCCCACATCCCGACCCCACACGGAGCCCGAATGATCGACCGCGACCGCTTTCCCGTCGACCCCTGGCGCCTGATCGAAACGCGCTACTCGGGCGACGACGCGGGCGTGACCGAGACCATCTTCTCGGTCGGCAACGGCTACCTCGGCCTGCGCGGAAACCACCCCGAGGGCCGCCACGCGCACGAGCACGGCACCTTCATCAACGGCTTCCACGAGACCTGGCCCATCCGTCACGCGGAGCAGGCCTACGGCTTCGCCGAGGTCGGCCAGACCATCATCAACGCGCCCGACGCCAAGGTCATGCGCGTGTACGTCGACGACGAGCCGCTGTCGCTCGACATCGCCGAGATGCGCGAGTACGAGCGCGTGCTCGACATGCGCGAGGGCGTGTACCGCCGACGGCTGCTGTGGCGCACGCCGTCGGGCAAGGACGTGCTGATCGAGGACGACCGCGTCGTCTCGTTCGAGGAGCGCCACGTCGCCGTCATGCGGATGACCGTCACAGTGCTCGACACCGACGCGCCCGTGACCATCAGCTCGCAGATCGTCAACCGCCAGGACGGCGAGAACGTCTACGGCGGCACGCCGTCGATGGCGGCCGCGAAAGCCGCCGGCCGCGGCGCGACGTTCGACCCGCGCAAGAGCGAGAAGATCAGCGAGCGGGTGCTGCAGCCGCAGGAGTACTGGACGGACGAGCTGCGCTCGGCGCTGTCGTACCGCGTCACCGAGTCGGGCATGACGATCGCGGTCGCGGCCGACCACTCGATCGACACCGCCAACGAGTACGACATGCGGCACCTGGTCGAGCCCGACATCGCCAAGCTCGTGTTCCGCGTGCGCGCCAAGGCGGGCGTGCCGATCACGATCACCAAGGTCGTCAGCTACCACACGTCGCGCGGCGTGCCCCCGCGCGAGCTCGTCGAGCGCTGCCGCCGCACGCTCGACCGGATCGCCGTGTCGGGCGCCGAGGACGTCTACCGTCGCCAGCGCGCCTGGATGGACGCGTTCTGGTCCACGTCGGATGTCCGGATCGCCGCGCAGGACAGCCTGCAGCAGGCGACCCGGTGGTGCCTGTTCCAGCTCGCGCAGGCCGCGGCCCGCGCGGACGGCTTCGGCGTCCCCGCCAAGGGCGTCACGGGCTCGGGCTACTCGGGCCACTACTTCTGGGACACCGAGATCTACGTGCTGCCGTTCCTGGCGTACACGAACCCGCTCTGGGCGCGGAACGCCATGCGGATGCGCACCATGATGCTTCCCGCCGCGCGCCGCCGCGCCGCGCAGCTGAACGAGGCGGGGGCCCTGTTCCCGTGGCGCACGATCAACGGCGAGGAGGCATCCGCCTACTACGCCGCCGGCACCGCGCAGTACCACATCAATGCGGACGTCGCGTATGCGCTCGTCAAGTACGTGCGCGCCACGGGCGACCACGACTTCATGGAGCGCGAGGGCGCCGACGTGCTCGTCGAGACCGCGCGCCTGTGGGCCACGCTCGGGTTCTGGCGCTCGCACGACGGCGTCGAGTCGTTCCACATCCACGGCGTGACCGGCCCGGACGAGTACACGACCGTCGTCAACGACAACCTGTTCACGAACGTGATGGCGCGGTTCAACCTGCGCGCCGCCGCGCGCGTCGTGCGCGAGATGGCCGAGACCAACCCGGGCGCCTTCCGCCTGCTGTCCGACCGCGTCGCGCTGGACGCCAGCGAGCCCGAGGCGTGGGAGCGCGCGGCCGACGCCATGCACATCCCCTACAGCGAGAACTTCGGCATCCACCCGCAGGACTCGCTGTTCCTCGAGCGCGAGGTCTGGGACCTGGAGCACACCCCGGCCGAGCAGCGGCCGCTGCTGCTGCACTTCCACCCGCTCGTGATCTACCGCTTCCAGGTGCTCAAGCAGGCGGACGTCGTGCTTGCGCTGTTCCTGCAGGGCAACCACTTCTCGCCCGAGGAGAAGCGCGCCGACTTCGACTACTACGACCCGCTGACCACGGGCGACTCGACCCTGTCGGCGGTCGTGCAGTCGATCCTCGCCGCCGAGGTCGGGTACCAGGACCTGGCGCACGAGTACTTCGAGGAGGCGATCTTCGTCGACCTCGGCGACCTGCATCACAACGCGGCCGACGGCGTGCACGTCGCCTCGGCGGGCGGCGTGTGGACCGCGCTCGTCAGCGGCTTCGGCGGCATGCGCGACCACCTGGGCGAGCTGTCGTTCGACCCGCGCCTGCCCGAGGAGTGGCCCGAGCTGGCCTACACGCTGCAGTGGCAGGGCGCCGTCGCCGACGTCGTGCTGCGCCGCGAGGAGATGACCGTCACGGTGCGCTCGGGCGATCCGGTGGCGTTCACGGTGCGCGGCCACGCGTACGTCGCGTCGGTCGACGAGCCGGCCGTCGTCCCGCTCGCCGACCAGGGCCCCGTGCTGCCGGGCCGTCCCACGCTCAAGCCGTTCAGCGAGATGCGTCGCGAGGACGGCACCGCGATGGAGCCGACCGTGCCGATCACGGCGTCCGTGCCGGTCACCACGTCGGCGATCCCGATCGTCGGCGAGACCGTCGGATCGCGCGGTGAGTGACGTCCTGATCTCGGTCGCCGAGCTCGCCGAGCGACTCGGCGAGGTCACGCTGCTGGACGTGCGCTGGACCCTCGCGGATCCGGATGCGGGCCGCCCCGCGTACCTGGCCGGGCACATCCCGGGCGCCGTGTTCGTCGACCTGCACCACGAGCTGGCGGATCCGTCGCAGCCCGCGACCGAGGGACGCCACCCGCTGCCGCCCGTCGAGCGGCTGCAGGAGTCCGCGCGGGCCTGGGGCGTCCGCACCGGCCGGCCCGTGGTGGTCTACGACGACAGCTCCGGGATGGCCGCCGCGCGCGCGTGGTGGCTGCTGCGGCACGCGGGCGTCGCCGACGTGAGGGTGCTCGACGGCGCCCTGTCGGCCTGGACCGCGGCGGGGCATCCGCTCGAGGCGGGGGAGGTGCGCGCCGAGCCCGGCGACATCGAGCTCGCCTACGGTGCGCTGCCGGTGCTGACGGCCGACCAGGCCGCGGCGTTCCCGCGCGTCGGCACGCTGCTCGACGCCCGCGCGCCGGAGCGCTACCGCGGCGAGGTGGAGCCGATCGACCCGCGCGCCGGGCACATCCCCGGCGCCGTCTCGGCGCCCACCACCGGCAACATCGACGCGTCGGGCGGCTTCCTCGAGCCGGGCTCCATCCGGGCCCGCTTCCAGGAGCTCGGCGTCGACCTGTCCGCGCCGATCGGCGTGTACTGCGGCTCGGGCGTCACGGCCGCGCACACCCTGCTCGCGCTCGCCGCGGCGGGCGTGCCCGGCGCCCTGTACACGGGGTCGTGGAGCCAGTGGTCGAACCAGGACCGTCCCGTCGCCACGGGCGACCAGCCGTAGCCTCCCACCCTGGGGAGGCCCCGGCTCGGATGTCCCACCCCTCCCGTAGGCTGTTCGCGTGACCACCGCCCTGTATCGCCGCTACCGGCCCGAGACCTTCGGGGAGATGATCGGGCAGTCGCAGGTCACCGAGCCGCTGATGACCGCACTGCGCAGCGACCGGATCGGGCACGCCTACCTGTTCTCGGGTCCCCGCGGCTGCGGCAAGACCACGTCGGCGCGCATCCTGGCGCGCTGCCTCAACTGCGCCGAGGGCCCGACCGACACCCCGTGCGGCACGTGCGACAGCTGCGTCGAGCTGTCCCGCGCGGGCGGCGGATCGCTCGACGTCGTCGAGATCGACGCCGCGAGCCACAACGGCGTCGACGACGCGCGCGACCTGCGCGAGCGCGCCGTGTTCGCCCCGGCCCGCGACCGGTTCAAGATCTTCATCCTCGACGAGGCGCACATGGTGACGCCGCAGGGCTTCAACGCGCTGCTGAAGCTCGTCGAGGAGCCCCCGGCGCACGTCAAGTTCATCTTCGCGACGACCGAGCCCGACAAGGTCATCGGCACGATCCGGTCGCGCACGCACCACTACCCGTTCCGCCTGGTGCCCCCGGCGGCGATGCTCGACTACGTCCAGTCGCTGTGCGACCAGGAGGGCGTCAAGGTCGACACCGGCGTGCTGCCCCTCGTGGTGCGCGCGGGCGGCGGATCGCCCCGCGACACGCTCTCCATCCTGGACCAGCTGATCGCGGGCTCCGAGGGCGGTCAGGTGGGCTACGAGCGCGCGGTGGCGCTGCTCGGCTACACGCACGGCGAGCTGCTCGACGGCGTGGTGGACGCGTTCGCCGCCGGCGACGCCGCGGCCGCGTTCGGCGCCGTGGACCGCGTGGTGCAGACCGGGCAGGATCCGCGCCGCTTCGTCGACGACCTGCTCGAGCGCCTGCGCGACCTGATCGTGATCGCCGCGACCGGCACCGGCGCGTCCGCCGTGCTGCGCGGCATCCCCGCCGACGAGCTCGAGCGGATGACCGGGCAGGCGCAGCGCCTCGGCGCCGAGCGCCTGTCGCGCACCGCCGACATCGTGAGCGCCGCGCTCGACGCCATGACGGGCGCGACCTCGCCGCGCCTGCAGCTCGAGCTGATGATCGCGCGCGTGCTCGCCGGCGCGCTCGCTCCCGCGGCCGCGGCCACCCCCGGCGCCGCCCCGGTTCCTGCCGCCGCTGCTCCGGCGGCTGCCGCTGCCGCGCCTGCGCCCGCCGCCGCTCCGGCCCCGGTTGCCACCGCACCGGCTCCCGCTGGCGCACCGGCCGCTGCACCGGCGGCGCCCGCGCCGGCCGAGCCCCGGTCGTTGAACGGAGCGAGCGCAGCGAGCGGAGACGAAACGGGTCGAGCGAGCGCAGCGAGCCGAGACCAGCCCGCCCCCGCCGAGCGCCCGGCGCCGTCCGCCGCGGCCGACGACGTGCCCGCCGCTGGCTGGGCCACCGTCGCGCCGGGCAGCGCCCCCGCTACGGCGCCGGCGTCCGCCGCGCCGGCCGCGGCCGCGCCGGCCCCCGAGCCGCAGCCCCCGGTCCCGTCCGGCCCGCTCACGCTCGAGGGCATCACGGCCGCGTGGGAGCAGGTGCTCGAGCGCCTCCAGGGCATCAGTCGCACCAGCTGGCTCGTCGTGAGCGGCGCGCGCGTCGTGGACGTCCGCCCCGACGACGTGCTCGTGCTCGGCTTCCCGAACGAGGGCGACCTGGGCAAGTTCAAGACCCGGACGCCCCAGGGCGGCGTGAGCGAGGACCTCCGCACCGCGATCCTCGGCGTGCTCGGCGTGCGTGTGAAGTACCTCGCGCACCTCGACGCCGCGGCGCGCGACCAGGGCGCTCGCGAGCAGAGCAGCGGCGGCGCCCGCCCCGCCGCCGAGCCGGCGCCCGACCCCGACCCGGCCCGGGCCGCACGCCCCGCGGAGCCGGCGCCCGCGCCGTACGACGACCTCCCTCCCGAGCCGGACTACCCGTACCCGGACGAGCCGGGCGACCCCTACGCGGGCGAAGACCCCTACGCCCCGCCCGCCGCGCGGCAGCCCGCCCCGCGCCCCGAGCCGGTGCGCCCGGAGCCGGTGCGCCCGGCCGCGGCCCGGCCCGAGCGGGTCAGCCCCGCGCGCGAGCCGGAGCCCGTGCGCACCGCGCCCGCGCGGGCCTCGTACGCCGCTGCGCCCGTGACGGAGTGGGCGGTCGCGCCCATCCCGAACAGCGAGGCCCCGGTGGCGCTCGCGGTGGACGACGATCCCGAGGAGGCGGCCGTGCCGGTCGCCGCGCGCGTGGCGACGCTCGAGCGCGACGGCGACGTCATCCCCACCGAGGTCCCGGTGGACGCGGACGACGAGCCCGAGACCGACGACGAGCCGGAGGCCGCCGCCCCCGCGCCGCCGGTCATCCAGACCCCGAGCGTCGTCGTGCAGCGCCGCGTCATCCAGACCGACGGGGTGCAGCGCTACGGCGAGGCCGTCGTGCGTCAGATCCTCGAGGCGCGGTTCCTGCACGAGGAGCCGTACGAGCCGCCGACCCGCTTCCAGTAGCGGCCCCAGCAAGAGAGCCCCCACATGTACGACGGCATCGTCCAGGAGCTGATCGACGAGCTCGGCCGCCTGCCCGGCATCGGCCCGAAGTCCGCCCAGCGCATCGCGTTCCACATCCTGCAGACCCCCACGTTCGACGTCTCGCGCCTGTCCGAGCTGCTGCGGGAGGTGCGCGAGCGCGTGAAGTTCTGCGAGATCTGCGGCAACGTCTCGGAGCAGGAGACCTGCGCGATCTGCCGCGACCCGCGCCGCAACCCCGCCCTCATCTGCGTGGTCGAGGACGCCAAGGACGTCGCGGCGATCGAGCGCACGCGCGAGTTCCGCGGGCTGTACCACGTGCTCGGCGGCGCGATCAGCCCCATCGCGGGCGTGGGCCCCGACGATCTGCGCATCCAGCAGCTGATGTCGCGCCTGGCCGACGGCACGGTGCAGGAGGTCATCCTCGCCACGAACCCCAACCTCGAGGGCGAGGCGACCGCGACCTACCTCAGCCGGCTGCTCACGACGCTGCAGATCACGGTGTCGCGCCTCGCGTCCGGCCTCCCCGTGGGCGGCGACCTGGAGTACGCCGACGAGGTCACGCTCGGCCGGGCCTTCGAGGGCCGCCGGGCCATCTGACCCTGCCAACCTTCATCCGTTGACGGACAGGTGGTCCGCCGTCCGATCCGGATGTCGGTGGTGCGTGCCAGGATCGTCCCGTGCCATCGTCGACTCACTTCACCCCGAAGGGGTGGGCCCTGTTCGCGCTGCTCGCGCTCGTGTGGGGCATGCCGTACCTCTTCATCGCCGAGGCGGTGGAGACGTTCTCTCCCGCGGCGGTGGTCGGCATCCGCACGTTCGGCGCTGCGCTCCTGCTGCTGCCGTTCGCTCTGAAGCAGGGGGCGCTGAAGCCGGCGCTCAAGCACTGGCCGTGGGTGCTCGCCTTCGGCGCGGTCGAGATGGCCGGTCCGTTCGTGCTCTTGGCGCACGCCGAGCAGACCCTCGCCTCGGGCCTCACCGGCCTGTTCGTCGCGACGGTGCCGCTGTTCGCGACGGCGATCGCCGTGGCGCGCGGCGACCGGGGCGCGCTGCGTCCCTCGCGCGCGGTCGGGCTCGCGCTCGGCTTCGCGGGCGTCGCGGTGGTCGCGCTCGGCAGCGGCGCGCTCGACGGCGAGATCAGCCTGCTCGCGATCGGCGAGGTGCTGCTGGTCGCGGTCTGCTACGCGATCGCACCGTTCATCGTCGCCCGTCACCTGCCCGACGTGCCGTCGCTCGGGGTGATCACGCTGTCGATGGCCGCCGTGGGCATCGTCTACCTGCCGATCGGCATCGTGACCACGACCGAGCCGCCCACGACGCGCAGCCTCGCCGGCATGGCGCTCCTGACCGTGCTGTGCACCGCCGTGGCGTTCATCGCGTTCTTCGCCCTGATCGCCGAGGTCGGCCCCGTCAAAGCGCCGCTCATGACGTACCTGCACCCCGTCGTGGCGATCGTGCTCGGGATGCTCGTGCGCGGCGAGCCGCTCACGCTCGGCCTGATCGTCGGGTTCCCGATCGTCCTGGCCGGCTGCCTCCTGGCCGCGGGCGTGTTCACGCGCGGCCAGAAGCCGAGCGCGGTGGCGCCGGCCGTCGAGGTGCCCGCGGCCGCGGTCCGCTGATCCCTCGCGGCGTCAGACCCCGCCGCCGCCGTCTCCGCCGAACCCGCCGCCGCCGTCTCCGCCCCAGCCACCGCCGGACGAGCCGCCGCCGTCCCACCCGCCGGAGCCGGATCCGTCGCCGGATCCGTCGCCGCCGAAGAAGCCCGTCCCGCCGACGAAGCCGTCCCACCATCCGATGTTCACGGCCGTGGCGGCCACCACGGCCGTGGTCGCGACCGTCGGATCCATGCCGGCGAGAGCGCGGGAGCGGGCGCGACGCGCGGTAGTGCGCACCGCCATCCGGAGCACCGCCGCGGCCACGAGCAGGACGATCGCCAGCACGAGCAGCCCGCCGACCGCGCCGAGGCTGCCGAGGAGCCCGCCCGTCAGGAGACCGCCCGCCAGCAGGATGCCGCCGGCCCACGCGAACCCGACCGCCAGCGTGTGCGCGATCCTGACACCCAGCGGGGCCTGCGCCGCAGAGCTCGTCGTCATCGTCGTCCCCTTCGCACGAAAGCGGCGTGTGGTCGCAGGATATGCCCGAACTGCGCAATCGATAAGGGCCCGCGCGCGCAGGACGCACGCGCCGTGAGCGAGCGGAAGGGCGGGATGTCACATCGTCGGGGAGCACTCGGGCGCGCTCCTAAGATGTCAGCAGGGCGCCGAACCCGCGGCGTCCGGTCCCCACCCCTCTGGAGCGAGCAGCAGTGGCACTGATCGTGCAGAAGTTCGGCGGCTCGTCGGTCGCCGACGCCGAGAGCATCAAACGCGTCGCGAAGCGCATCGTCGACACCCGCCGGGCCGGCAACGACGTGGTCGTGGCCGTCAGCGCCATGGGCGACACCACCGACGAGCTGCTCGACCTCGCGTCGCAGGTCGCGCCCCTCCCGGCGCCGCGCGAACTCGACATGCTGCTCTCGAGCGGCGAGCGCATCTCGATGGCGCTGCTCGCCATGGCGATCCACTCGATGGGCTACGAGGCCCGCTCGTTCACGGGCAGCCAGGCCGGCATGATCACGACCGCCGACCACGGCTCGGCGCGCATCGTCGACGTCACCCCGGTCCGCGTGCGCGAGGCGCTGGACGACGGCGCGATCGTCATCGTGGCCGGCTTCCAGGGCTTCAACCGGGACACCAAGGACATCACCACGCTCGGCCGCGGCGGCTCGGACACCACGGCCGTCGCCCTCGCGGCGGCGCTCGAGGCCGACGTCTGCGAGATCTACAGCGACGTGGACGGCATCTTCACCGCCGACCCGCGCGTCGTGCCGCTCGCGCGCAAGCTCGACCACGTCTCGGCCGAGGAGATGCTCGAGCTCGCCGCCAACGGCGCCAAGGTGCTCTACATCCGCGCCGTCGAGTACGCGCGCCGCCACGGCGTGCTCATCCACGCGCGCTCCACGTTCACGGCGAACGAGGGAACCTACGTCCTGGGGGAGGGCATGGCCCACCCCCGCCACGCGAAGAAGGAGACCGACGTGACCGACGTCACCGGCATGGAGGAGCCCGTCGTCGCGGGCGTCGCGATCGACCAGAGCCAGGCCAAGATCACGGTCGTCGGCGTGCCGGACGTCCCCGGATCGGCCGCCGCGATCTTCGCCCTCGTCGCCAAGACGGGCGCGAACATCGACATGATCGTGCAGAACGTGCAGAGCGCGTCGCCCGGCCGCACCGACATCTCGTTCACGCTGCCGAAGCCCTCGGCCGCCGAGGTGCTCAAGGTGCTCACGGCCGAGAAGGAGACACTCGGCTACGAGAACGTCGTGCACGACGACCAGATCGGCAAGCTGTCCGTCGTGGGCGCCGGCATGCGCACGCACTCGGGCGTCTCGCTGACGCTGTTCGAGGCGCTCAGCAAGGCCGGCATCAACATCGAGATGATCTCGACCAGCGAGATCCGCATCTCGGTCGTCGTCCGCAACGACGACGTGCACGAGGCCGCCCGCGTCGTCCACTCGGCCTACGGCCTCGACAGCGAGATCGAAGCCACGGTCTACGCCGGCACCGGACGCTGATTTTCTAGAAGCGTCTCGCACGCTCGCGCCGACGCTCCGCGCCGGACACTCGCGAGCGAGGAACGTCGCTGACGCTCCGTTCGGCAGCGCTTCGCGCTGCGTTTGGCCGCATCCGCGGCACGCTCGCTTCGCTCGCACGACCGTAGATGACCGGAGTTTCTTGCCGGTCGTTGAGCGGAGCGAAGCGGAGACGAAACGGGCTGATCCCCACGGCTACCCCACACGCCGCTTCGCGGCGCGCGGGGCCCCTCGCCGCGTGGGCCCAGAGCGGAGCGAGTCGAAGCCGGGCTGCCCTGTGGTCGTTGAGCGACGAGCGTCAGCGAGGAGTCGAACCGTGCTGACGCGGCCCGGACGGTCGGCGACGTTTCGGCTCCGGCGCTGGCGCGCCTCCGCTCAACGACCGGGGGTGGGTGCCGGTCGTTGAGCGGAGCGAAGCGGAGACGAAACGGGCTGATCCCCACGGCTACCCCACACGCCGCTTCGCGGCGCGCGGGGCCCCTCGCCGCGTGGGCCCAGAGCGGAGCGAGTCGAAGCCGGGCACCCCGGTGGTCGTTGAGCGACTAGCGCCAGCGAGGAGTCGAAACGGGCTGACGCGTCCCGGCCGGTCGGGGAGGGCCAGCGGCGTTTCGGCTCCGGCGCTGGCGCGCCTCCGCTCAACGACCGGGGAAGGGTGTCGGTCGTTGAGCGGAGCGAAGCGGAGACGAAACGGGCGGAAGCGGCCCGGCCGGTCGGGGAGGGCCGGCGGCGTTTCGGCTCCGGCGCTGGCGCGCCTCCGCTCAACGACCGGGGGTGGATGCCGCTGGGCGGCGGCATCCGGACATCCGACGTGCGGATCCTGCCGCTCCCGAGGCGGGAGGCGTCACAGCGGGCGGGGGCGCAGCCGAGCGCCGGTAGAATCGACCAACCCCACCCGCATCATCAAGGATCCGTCATGACCCGCATCGCAGAATCAGGAATCTCCCTCGCCGTCGTCGGCGCCACCGGACAGGTCGGCACCGTCATGCGCGAGATCCTCGTCGAGCGGGGCTTCCCGATCCGCGAGCTGCGCCTGTTCGCCACCGAGCGCTCGGCCGGCACGACCATCGAGTTCCAGGGCGTCGACGTCGTGGTCGAGGACGTCGCGACCGCCGACCCGTCCGGCATCGACATCGCCCTCTTCTCCGCCGGCGCCACCGGCAGCCGCGCGCACGCGCCCCGCTTCGCCGAGGCCGGCGCCGTCGTGATCGACAACTCCAGCGCGTGGCGCATGGACCCCGAGGTGCCGCTCGTCGTCAGCGAGGTCAACCCTCATGCGATCGCCGAGGCCCAGAAGGGCATCATCGCGAACCCGAACTGCACCACCATGGCCGCCATGCCCGTGCTGAAGGTGCTCGACGCCGAGGCCGGCCTCGAGCGTCTCGTCGTCAGCACCTACCAGGCCGTGTCCGGCTCGGGCCTCGCCGGCGCCAACGAGCTGTACGGCCAGGCCAAGGCCGTGCTCGCGCAGGACGACGTCCTCGGTCTCGTGCGCGACGGCTCGGCCGTCGAGTTCCCGGCCCCGGAGAAGTACGTCGCGCCCATCGCGTTCGACGTCGTGCCGTTCGCCGGCAACCTCGTCGAGGACGGCCTCAACGAGACCGACGAGGAGAAGAAGCTCCGCAACGAGAGCCGCAAGATCCTCGAGCTCCCCGAGCTCCGCGTCTCGGGCACGTGCGTCCGCGTCCCCGTCTTCACGGGCCACTCGCTCAGCATCAACGCCGAGTTCGCGCGCGAGATCACGCCCGAGCGCGCCCGCGAGCTGCTCGCCGACGCCCCCGGCGTCGCGCTCGAGGAGGTCCCGACCCCGCTCGAGGCCGCCGGCAAGGACCCGAGCTACGTCGGCCGCATTCGGCCCGACCTGTCGGCGCCGGGCGGCAAGGGCCTGGCGCTGTTCGTCTCGAACGACAACCTCCGCAAGGGCGCCGCGCTCAACGCCGTGCAGATCGCCGAGCTCGTCGCGGCCGACCTGCAGGCCCGCGCCGCCGTCTGAGTCTCGGACGCCCCGGCGACCCCGTTCACAGGGCCGCAAGAACCCCGGTTCTTGCGGCCCTGAGTGGTCAGGGCGCCCTCTTCGCGCCGCCTAGACTGGTCCGGTGAGCGAAACCGTCGACGTCGTGCTCATCGGTGGCGGAATCATGAGCGCCACCCTGGGCACCCTCCTCAAAGAACTTCAGCCCGACTGGAACATCGTCGCGTTCGAGCGACAGGGCGAGGTCGCGCAGGAGAGCTCCAACGCGTGGAACAACGCCGGAACCGGTCACGCCGCGCTGTGCGAGCTGAACTACATGCCGAACGCCGAGGACCCCTCCAAGGCGATCCAGATCAATGAGCAGTTCCAGCAGAGCCGCCAGCTGTGGGCGTCGCTGATCGCCAAGGGCGTGCTCGACGAGCCGAAGACCTTCATCAACGCCACCCCGCACATGACGTTCGTGCGCGGTGAGAAGGACGTCGCGTACCTGCGCCGCCGCTACGAGGTCCTGAAGGACCAGCCGCTGTTCGCGGGCATCGAGTACTCCGAGGACTCGCGCGTCATCAACCAGTGGGCGCCGCTGCTCATGCAGAAGCGCCTCAAGAAGGACGAGCCGTTTGCGGCCACGCGCGCGCCGTCCGGCACCGACGTCGACTTCGGCGCGCTCACCCGCCAGCTGTTCGACCACCTCACCGAGAACGGTCTCGACCTGCGCCTCAACCACGAGGTGCGCAAGCTCCGCCGCCAGAAGGACGGCACGTGGCTCGTGAAGTACCGCCACAAGGTCGGCAAGACCCCGGGTGAGCTGCGCGCTCGCTTCGTGTTCGTCGGCGCCGGCGGCTGGGCCATCAAGCTGCTGCAGGGCGCGGGCATCCGCGAGATCCGCGGCTACGGCGTGTTCCCGATCGGCGGCCAGTTCCTCAAGACGTCCAACCCGGCGGTCGTGGCGCAGCACCGGGCCAAGGTGTACTCGCAGGCCGCCGTGGGCGCGCCGCCCATGTCGGTGCCGCACCTTGACGCGCGCATGGTCGACGGCGAGGGATCGCTCATGTTCGGCCCGTTCGCGACGTTCAGCCCCAAGTTCCTCAAGGACGGGTCGCTGCTCGACATCGTCACGCAGGTCCGCGCCCACAACCTGGGCTCGATGCTCAAGGTCGGCGCGACGAACCTCGACCTCGTGAAGTACCTGGTCAGCGAGCTGCTCAAGAGCCGCGCGAAGAAGCTCGAGAGCCTGCGCGAGTTCATGCCCACCGCGAAGGACGAGGACTGGGAGCTCATCCAGGCCGGCCAGCGCGCCCAGGTCATGAAGGGCGGCAAGCTCCAGTTCGGCACCGAGGTGGTCGCCGCCGCCGACGGGTCCATCGCGGGCCTGCTGGGCGCCTCGCCGGGCGCCTCGACCGCGGCGACGATCATGCTCAACCTGATCGAGTCGTGCTTCCCGGATCGCCTCGGCGAGTGGGAGCCGAAGCTGCGCGAGCTCATCCCGAGCTACGGTGACTTCCTCAACGACGACCCCGCGAAGGCCGCCGCCAACACGCAGGCGACCGCGCAGGCGCTCGGCATCACGGCCTGATCGTGCCGTCGATCACGGTCTCGGCGATCGCGTTCCTGCGCGACGACGGCCGTGTGCTCACCGTGCGCAAGCGCGGCACGCAGCGGTACATGCTGCCCGGCGGCAAGCCCGAGGCGGGGGAGCGCGCGATCGACACCGCCGTGCGCGAGGTGCGCGAGGAGCTCGGCATCGAGATCGGGCCGGATGCGCTGCGGCCGCTCGGCGAGTTCGACTCGCACGCCGCGAACGAGGCGGGCCACGCGCTGCGGGCGACCGTGTTCGTGACGCGGGAGCCCGTGGATCCGGTGGCGCAGGCCGAGATCGACGACCTGCGCTGGGCCGATCCGGCCGACCCGGACGACGCGCAGGCGCCGCTCAACCTCGACCTGGTGTTCCCGCTGCTCGTCCAGCTCGCCTGATCCCGGCGGATTCCCCGGGTCCGCTGTCGGTGCATCCTCGTATCCTGGAGGGCGAGCCACGCGACGGGAGGAGATCCGGATGACCGCGCCCGATCCCCGCCTGCCGCGCACCGGCCCGCTCGACCCGCTCGCGTCCGACCCGCGTCACGTGGTGCTCGCATTCGACCAGGCGGTGGACCGCATCGGCGAGGAGGCCGGCTTCCTCGCGCTGGGCGACAACCGCCAGGCTGCGCGGTACGTGGCCGACGCCCACGCCGTGCTCGATGACGTGCGGGCGACCATGCACCGGATCGACGCGCGCGCGAGCGACCCCATGCTCCGCAAGGGCGCCCGCAGGCGACTGCACGCGCTCGCCGTGTCGGTCGCCGAGGCCGGGCTGCGTGACGCGGAGCACGTGTCCAAGACCGCGCGGCACCTGAGCGCCCCCGCGAAGCCCGGCAGCGCGCTGCGCGTGCACGCCGTCAAGGCCGCCGCGTGGGGCGTCGAGAAGTGGACGGGCTCGCCCCTCGCGCCGATCGAGCTGCGCAGCACGGCGGCCGCCACACAGGCGGTCACGGCGGTCGAGCCCATCGTGCGCCGCGGGCGGCTGCGCCGGGCACCCGGATCGCGGAGCCTGCGCCGCACGGGCATCGTGACGGCCGCGGTGGGCGGCGGCTCGCTGGCGCTGTACGGCGCCTGGAGCCTCGTCGCCCCGCTGCTCGGGCTCGGCTGAGGCCGGCCCTAGGCTGGATCCGTGGCCAAACTGTACTTCCGCTACGGCGCGATGAACTCGGGGAAGTCCACCGCGCTGCTGCAGGCGGCCTACAACTACGAGGAGCGCGGGCAGCGCGTGCTGCTGGCCAAGCCCGCGATCGACACCAAGGGCGCCGACCAGGTCGAGTCCCGGCTCGGCATGACGCGCAAGGTCGACTTCCTCATCCGGCCGGGCGACTCCGCGCGCGAGCTGTTCCGCGCGCACCGGGAGCGCGTGCGCGCCGAGGAGGGCGCGCTGATCCCCGGAGAGGCCCCCGCCGACGTCGCGTGCCTGCTGATCGACGAGGCGCAGTTCCTGACCCCCGCGCAGGTCGACGACGTCTTCCGGATCGCGGTCGAGGACGGCATCCCCGTCATGGCCTACGGCATCCGCACCGACTTCCGCACCGAGGCGTTCCCCGGATCACGCCGGCTGCTGGAGATCGCGCACTCGCTGGAGGAGCTCAAGACCATCTGCCGCTGCGGGCGCAAGGCGCTGTTCAACGGCCGCGTGATCGGCGGCCGGTTCGTGTTCGACGGCGACCAGGTCGCGATCGATGCCGCCACCGCCGCGGTGCGCGACGAGCACTTCGTCACGTACGAGTCGCTCTGCGGTGCGTGTTACCTGCAGGAATCGGGCGGAGTGCTCGCGCCTTCTTCTTGAGAAGCGTCTCGCACGCTCGCGCCGACGCTCCGCGCCGGACACTCGCGAGCGAGGAACGTCGCTGACGCTCCGTTCGGCAGCGCTTCGCGCTGCGGGGGTCGCTTCGCTCCACGCTCGCTGCGCTCGCAGGGTGGCGGGTCGAGACGCGGCACCTCGGGGCGATCCGGTTCTGAAAGGATGGAGCCATGAAGGTTCTCCTTGCCGGCGGCGCCGGGTACATCGGCGCCCACACGGCCGTCTCCCTGCTGGACGCGGGCCACGAGGTGGTCCTGCTCGACAACCTCGACAACACCAGTGCGGTCGTCGAGCAGCGGATCGAGCAGATCACCGGCAAGAAGGCTCCCCTCGTGATCGGGGACGCGGCCGACGATGAGATCGTCGAGCAGGCGTTCACGGAGCACGGCCCGTTCGACGCGATCATCCACTTCGCCGCGCACAAGGCGGTGGGGGAGTCGACCCAGCGGCCGCTCGACTACTACGCGAACAACCTCGACTCGACGTTCGCGCTGCTGCGCGTCGGGCTGGCGCGCGGCATCCGGTCGTTCGTGTTCTCGAGCACCGGCACCGTTTACTCCGACCCGGCCGACCTGCCGTTCACCGAGGAGGCCACGCGCGACCTCGTCGAGCTGTCGAACCCGTACTCCAAGACCAAGCTCATGAACGAGGTCGTGCTGCAGGACGTCCAGCGCGTGAACCCCGAGGTGAGCATCACGTCGCTGCGCTACTTCAACCCGGTCGGCGCGCACGAGTCGGGCCTGATCGGCGAGGACCCGCAGGGCATCCCGAACAACCTCATGCCCTTCGTGGCGCGCGTGGCGGTCGGCCGCCTCGACGTGATCAACGTCTTCGGCGACGACTACGACACCCCGGACGGCACGGGCCAGCGCGACTACATCCACGTCGTCGACCTGGCCGAGGGGCACGTCGCGGCGCTCGAGAAGGCGAAGCCCGGCTTCGAGGCGTACAACCTCGGCACGGGCCGCCCGGTCAGCGTGCTCGAGCTGATCGCGTCGTTCGAGAAGGCGATCGGTCGCGAGCTGCCCAAGCAGATCGCGCCGCGTCGCCCGGGCGACCTCGCCGCGACCTACTGCGACCCGGGCAAGGCCGAGCGCGAGCTGGGCTGGAAGGCGCGCCTGACGATCGATGACATGACCCGCGACGTCTGGCACTGGCAGCAGAACAACCCCGGCGGCTACGAGGGCTGAGCCCCCGCCTCTCACGGAGCCCGTCCCGCACCCGCGGGGCGGGCTCGTTGCGTGGTCTGACCACACCGCGGTAGTGTGGTCGGACCACAGCGAAGGGGGTGTCATGGCGCAGGACGAGATCTCGCCGCGCGCGTGGCGCTCCGTGCTCGAGCGGATCGAGGCTGACCTGCTGGAGGGTCGCCTCGCGCCGGGCGACCGCCTACCCGGCGAGCGCGACCTCGCCGCGAAGCTCGGCGTCGGCCGCTCGAGTGTCCGCGAGGCGCTGCGGGTGCTGGAGTCGATGGGGCTCGTGCGCACGGCGACCGGATCGGGCCCGTCCGCCGGCGCCATGATCGTCGCGGCCCCGCAGGGCGGGCTCGCGACCCTGCTGCGCCTGCAGCTCGCGGCGCAGGGCTTCCCGCTCGCCGACGTGGTGGCGACCCGCGCCGTGCTCGAGGCCTCGGTCGTCGAGGCGCTCGCCGCCCGCGCGCGCGAAGGCGAGGTGCTCGACCTCGCCGAGCCCGACAGCCTGCTCGCCGCCATGGCCGCCGACGGGCTCGACCCCGACGACTTCCTCGCGCTCGACGCGCGCTTCCACCTGTCGCTCGCCGAGGCGTCCGGCAACGCGGTCGTCGTGGCCGTCATGGCGGGCCTGCGCACCGCGATCGAGTCCTACGCGCGCGAGGGCGCCGCCGCCGTGCCCGACTGGCCCGCGCTGGTGGCCGGGCTGCGCGCCGAGCACGCGGCCGTCCTGGACGCCGTGCGCTCCGGCGATCCGGAGCTCGCGCGCGAGCGCATCCGCACCCACATCACCGGCTTCTACACGCGCACGCACGCGCTCGGCGGAGCTCCCGCCGGCGCGGACGCGTGAACCGACCCGAGAGAGGATCCCCAATGGTCAAGCGCCAGCTCCCCAACCCGAAGGACATCTTCGAGTACGTCCAGTTCAAGAAGCCCACGTTCAACGGCAGGCAGCGCCGCCTGCAGGACGCCCTGACGATCTACGACCTGCGGGCGATCGCGAAGCGGCGCACGCCCGCGGCCGCGTTCGACTACACCGACGGAGCCGCCGAGGGCGAGCTGTCGATCCTGCGCGCGCGCCAGGCGTTCGAGGACATCGAGTTCCACCCGGACATCCTGCGCCCCGCCGAGGACGTCGACACGTCGACGGAGATCCTGGGCGGCCCCAGCGCCATGCCGTTCGGCATCGCCCCCACGGGCTTCACGCGCCTGATGCAGACCGAGGGTGAGATCGCCGGCGCCGGCGCGGCGGGCGCCGCGGGCATCCCGTTCACGCTCTCGACGCTCGGCACGACGTCGATCGAGGACGTCAAGGCCGCCAACCCGGATGGCCGCAACTGGTTCCAGCTGTACGTGCTGCGCGACCGCGAGGTGTCGTACGGCCTCGTCGAGCGTGCGGCCGCGGCCGGCTTCGACACGCTGCACTTCACGGTCGACACTCCCGTCGCGGGCAACCGGATGCGCGACTACCGCAACGGCTTCTCGATCCCGCCGCAGCTGACCGTCAAGACCGTCCTCGACACGCTGCCGCGCCCGTGGTGGTGGTTCGACTTCCTCACGACGCCCAAGCTCGAGTTCGCCTCGCTCAAGTCGACCGGCGGCACGGTCGGCGACCTGATCGGCCAGGCCATGGACCCGACCATCAGCTACGAG
The DNA here is from genome assembly GCF_054779895.1 of Microbacterium lacusdiani. NCBI lineage: Bacteria > Bacillati > Actinomycetota > Actinomycetes > Micrococcales > Microbacteriaceae > Microbacterium > Microbacterium lacusdiani. Next base: position 35,511 of record NZ_BAAGXJ010000006.1, read on the forward strand.
GACCTCGCCACGATCCGCGAGCTGTGGCCCGGCAAGATCGTGATCAAGGGCGTGCAGAACGTCCCCGACGCCGTGAAGCTCATCGACATGGGCGTCGACGGCCTGGTGCTCTCGAACCACGGCGGCCGCCAGCTCGACCGCGCGCCGATCCCGTTCCACCTGCTGCCGCGCGTGGTGCGCGAGGTCGGCAGGGACGCCACGGTGATGATCGACACCGGCATCATGAACGGCGCCGACATCGTCGCCTCGGTGGCGCTGGGCGCGAAGTTCACGCTCATCGGCCGCGCGTACCTGTACGGCCTGATGGCCGGCGGCCGCGCGGGCGTGGACCGCACGATCGCGATCCTGCGGAGCGAGATCGAGCGCACCATGAAGCTGCTCGGCGTGCAGTCGCTCGAGGAGCTCGAGCCGCGCCACGTGACGCAGCTGACGCGCGTGCTGCCGGTGCCCGTGGCCTACGGCGAGGGCGCCGAGGTGCTCGCCCCGACGTCCGCGCCCGTGCGCACGCCGCGCGCCGCGAGCAAGGCGGCCGCGAAGCCCCGCACGAAGGCCGCCGCGAAGACCCCCGCGGCCGAGACGGCCGCCGAGGCCGGCACGACGCCGCTCGAGGCGGTCGAGCAGTCCTCGGAGGCCGTGGAGGCCGCCGAGAAGGCCGTCGCCGACTGACGCCCTCAGGCGCGAACAGGGCCCCGGATGATCCGGGGCCCCGTTCGCGTGGAAGCTCGCGTCAGACGCGCACGCCGAGCGTCGGGATGAGCGCGTCGAGCTTGTCGGCCGTGTCCTCCCAGCCCTCGACCGAGACGCACTCGACCTCGCCCATGGCGAGCACGGGGAAGTCGTTGCCGTCCGGGTCCAGGCGGTCGCCGTAGAACAGCATGTCGGCGAGCGAGATGCCCGTCTCCTCGGCCAGGCGGCGCATTCCGTAGGCCTTGTCGATGCCCTTGCGGGTGATGTCGACCGACGTGGACCCGCCGGAGCGCACCTCGAGGTCGGGCACGCGCAGGGCCACGGCGTCGCGGAGGGCGGACTTGCGCTCGCCCGTGGGGTCCCACGCCTTCTTGGCGTCGACCGGCGCGGCCTGGCCGAGCGCCGAGAACGTGATCTGCGAGCCGCGGTCCTCGAGGATGTCGCCCCAGGTCTGCGACTCCCACAGGCCCAGGCGTTTCGCCTCCTCCTCGACGGCGGTCAGCGCGCGCCTTTTCTCGTCCGGCGTCAGGTCCTGCGCATAGAGCATGACGAGCTCGTCGCCCTGGAAGCGGAAGTACTGCGTGCCGCACGTGGGCAGCAGGTGGATGTGCGACAGCGTCTCGGACGGCGCCTCCGGCAGCCGCTCGACCACCTGGGTGCGGAACTGCACGATCTGCCCGCCCGAGATGATCGCGACCTCGACCCGGTCGGCCAGTGCGATCAGCAGCTCGCCGATGCGCGGATCGATCGGGCTCTTCGAGGGGGCGAGGGTGTCGTCGAGATCGAAGGCGACGACCCGGGGCGCGAAGGTCATGGCCTCCAGCCTACGACGTCGCCCTGAGAGCCTGCGAAGCCCGGCGGCACGCGCAGGCCGGGCGCGGTTCGTGGCACCGCCCGGCATCAGGTAGACTTGCAGGGTTGCAAAACGGGGTGTGGCGCAGCTTGGTAGCGCGCTTCGTTCGGGACGAAGAGGCCGCAGGTTCAAATCCTGTCACCCCGACCAGCAGAAGAGGGACCCGCCGACAGGCGGGTCCCTCTTCTCGTCTGCGGAGGACGCGACCCGATCAGACCGTCAGCGTGCGCAGCCACGCGGCGGTGAGGTAGTCCGTTCCGCCGGTGTCGGCGAGGCCGTCGCCCGCGTCGTGGTGCAGCACGCCGCGCAGGGCGTAGCCGGCCTCGGCGTGGGCCCGCGCCTGGGGGTCGCGCGGCACGGCGCCCTCGCCGCCCACCGCGACGATCGCGTCGCCGCCGAGATCCGAGCGGTGCACGGTGACCGCGCGCACCCGGACGCGCCCGTAGCGACGCGCCTGGTCCTCGGCCGCCGCGATGAGCAGGCCCTCCAGGCCGGCGCTGCGCCGGGGCACGTACACCGCGATGTCGGCGTGCAGGCCCCCGCGGGGCGCGGCGATGTGCGCCGCGCCGACCGCCCGCGTCCCGCTGCGCGCGAGCAGCGCCGTGCGGAGCGCGTCGTGCTCGTCCCACAGCTCGGCCAGCAGCTCGACGGCCGTGTCGAGGGCCGCGCCTCCGCCGGTCTGCTCGTTGGTCACGACGCCCACGATCTCGGCGTAGTCGCGGAAGTCCCGCGCGCCGGGGACGTCCAGGCTCTGCGGCAGCGCGACGGGCTTGATCTCGACGGGAATCATCGCCGCCCATCCTGCCAGCGGTCCTCGGCGGCTCCGGGCACCTCGGACGGCTCGTCGCCGAACGGGCGTCGGGGTCTACGCGCGGGGCGCGAGGGTGATGAGGGAGACCTCGGGGCGGCACGCGAAGCGCACCGGGGCGTAGATCGAGTGGCCGAGGCCGGCGCTGACGTTGAGCGGCACGATGCGCCCGCGGTGCGTCCACATCGACAGGCCGCGGGCCTGGCGCAGCGGGATGTCGCAGTTCGCCACGAGCGCGCCGTAGAACGGCACGCGCACCTGTCCGCCGTGTGTGTGCCCCGCGAAGAGCATGTCGGCGCCGAGGGCGGTGAAGCCGTCGAGCACGCGACGGTACGGCGCGTGCGCGACGCCGAGCGTGAGCGGGGCGTCCGGCTCGTCGGCCAGCGCGGCCGCGGCGGCGTCCAGGTCGTCCGAGTCGTGGTGGGCGTCGGCGACGCCCACGAACCGGATGCGGCTGCCCCGCACCGTGAGCGTCGTCGCGCCGTTGTCGACGTCGACCCAGCCGAGCTCGTCCGTCATGAACCCGTCGAGGGCCTCGGTGTCGAGCCGGACGGCCTTGGGGGCGCGCTCCGAGGGACCACGGAAGTAGTGGAACGGATTGCGGGGCCCGGGGCCCCAGTAGTCGTTCGACCCGTGCACGAACACCCCGGGCACGCCCCGGAGCGGCGCGAGGGCCTCACGGATGCCGGCGATGCCGTCGGCGTGACCGAGGCTGTCGCCCGTGCTGATCACGAGATCGGGGCGCAGGGCGACGAGTCCGGCCATCCACTGCCGCTTGCGGCGCTGCCAGGGAGCCATGTGGGCGTCCGAGATGTGCAGGATCCGGATGGGCGTCGCGCCGCGGTCCAGGAGCCGCACCACGTGGCGCCGGACCGTGAACAGCTGACGCTCGATGCCGACGCCCCAGACGGCGGCCGCCGCGCCGGCCGCGCCGACGGCGGCCAGCGCCGTCAGCGCGCTCCGCGAGGCCGACGCCACTAGTCGCCGTTCCCGTTGCCGCCGCCGTTGCCGTTCCCGTTGCCGCCGCCCTCGCCGCGGCCGTCACCGCCGCCGCCATCGCAGTCGGCGGCTTCGTAGTGCACGACGACCGCGGTCGAGCGGTTCGTCACGGTGCCGGCGGCGGGATCCGTGCCGATCGCCCGGCCCGCCCCGGCCTCGCCGTTGTCTCGACACGGGCCGAGCGACACGTTCGCGAAGCCGGCCCCCTGGATCGCGGCGACCGCCGCGCTCGGCGCCTGGCCGCGCACATCGGGCACCTGCGCGCCCTGGCCGTTGCTCGGCGAGATCGTCACGGTCGTGCCGCTCGCGACGCGGCCCGAGGGCGGATCCTGCGTCTCGACGACACCGGCCGGGCGCGAGCCCGGGACCGGGGCGCCCACGCTGACGCCGAAGCCGGCCGCGCGCAGCGTCCGCTCGGCGTCGGCGACCGACATGCCGACCACGTTCGGCAGCGTCACGAGGATGCGGCGCGTCAGGTTCGGGTCGGCCGGCGGGAACTCGCCGCCGGGGTAGGCCGCGTTCGCGGCGCCCTGCACGGCCCGGGAGATCTGGAAGCGCAGCTGCGACATCTGCCAGCCGTTGACCCACGTGCGGAATACGTCGACCTCGCCGCGGGCGTTGCCGACCCACACCGCCGTCGTGGCCTTGGTGGACGACTGGATCATCGACGTCTGCCACTTCTCGTGCGTACCGGTCTTGCCGATCACGGGGACGCCGTCGGCCGCGCGGGCAGGGGTGCCGGTGCCGCCGCTGTTCATCACGGTGGACAGGGCCGACGCCGCTGTCGCGGCCACCTCGGGGGAGAGCTTCTGCTCGCACTTCGACTGGGGCAGCGGCATCTCCTCGCCGTTGGCGTCGACGACCTTCTCGATCGCCTTCGGCGGGCACTGCATGCCGTTGTTGGCGATCGTCGCGTACACCGACGCCATCGCCATCGGGGCGATGTTGAACGACCCGAGGATGTCGAAGGGCACGGGGTGGCCCTCGATGGTCGAGATCTGCTGGCCGTCTCCGGTCTTCACGTTCAGGCGGTCGGCCACGCGCATGATGTCGCACAGGTTCAGGCGCGACGCCATCGCCAGGTAGCCCGAGTTCAGCGAGTCGCGCGTGAAGCTCTGCACCGTGCCGGTGTACCCGCCGACGTTGTTGAAGTTGCCGATCTTCGACGTCTGCGGGATCGGGTTGCCGTCGCAGTTGAAGCCGGGGAACGACGTGCGGTTCACGCCGTTGAGCACCTCGTTGATCGAGTGGTCCTTCTCGAGCCAGTCGAGCAGCGTGAACACCTTGAACGTCGATCCCACCGAGAAGCCGTTCGAGCCGCCGTGCGTCCGATCGCTGGCGTACACGAGCGACGAGTAGCCGGGCTCGGACTCGATGACGGAGGGGTCCTCGCTGAAGCGCGTGTTCTGCGCCATCGCCAGGATCTTGCCCGTGTCCGCCTCGAGCGTCACGGCCGTCGCGCCGAACTCCATCCCGTCGACGTGAGCCGGCGCGTAGTCGCGCATGGCCTGCTCGGCCGGCAGCTGCACGTTCAGGTCGAGCGTCGTGTGGACGCTCAGGCCGCCGCGGCGCAGCAGCTCGCGGCGCTCCTCGGGGGAGTCGCCGAAGGCCGGGTCGTTCTCGATGATGCTCTTGACGTACTGGCAGAAGTACGCCGATCCGCCGGCCGCGACGCAGCCCTGCTCGCGCGGCTGGATGTTCGGCTCGACCTCGGAGGCGTGCGCCTCCTTGTACTCGTCCTCGGTGATCTTGCCGTCTTCGAACAGGCGCGTCAGCACGTAGTTGCGGCGGTCCTTGGCCGCGGCGTAGCCGTTCGCCTCGCCGTTGTCCTCGCGGTCGGGCTGATCGATCCGGTAGTAGTTCGGGTTCTGCACGATGCCGGCGAGCGTCGCCGCCTGCGCGATCGTGAGGTCCTTGGCCGTGGTGTCGAAGTAGTACTCGGCGGCGGCCTCGATGCCGTACGTCACACCGCCGAAGTTGGCGATGTTGAGGTAGCCGAGCAGGATGTCGTTCTTCGAGTACTCCTTCTCGATGGCGATCGCGTACCGCATCTCCTGCAGCTTGCGCGCATAGCCCTCGGTGCCCTTGGCCTGGGTCGCCTCGATGAAGCAGGCCTGCTTCTCCTCGTCGGACTGCGCATCCTTCTCGCACTGCTGGATCAGCACGTTCTTGACGTACTGCTGGCTGATGGAGGAGCCGCCCTGCGTGCTGCTGCTCGTGGCGTTGTTGATCAGCGCGCGCGTCGTGCCGATCAGGTCGACGCCGCCGTGCTCGTAGTAGCGGGGGTCCTCACTCGACAGGATCGCGTCGTACATGATCGTCGAGACCTCGTCGTACTCCACGGGCACGCGGTTCTGGTCGTAGAACGACGCGAGCGGGTACGGCTCGTCGCTGTTGGGGTCGTCGACGTAGATCGTGGTCGGCAGCATGGGCTGGTCGACCTCGAGGTAGCTCGGCAGGCTGTCGAACAGCGAGATCGCGCTCGACGCGGCGTAGCCCGACACGGCGATGGCCGGGGTGACCGTGGCGGTGACGAGGACACCGGCGACCGCGCTCAGACCGACGAGGCCGAGCACGCCACCGAGCACACCGCTGGCCGTCCTTTTCGCAAGAGGCATAGGGTGATCGTAAGCCGTCAGCCTGGACACGCCCTCCGGATGCCGGGCGCGTCAGGCCGGCCCATCCCAGATCCCGGCGCCGCGTCGCCGCCTCCCGAACCGGAAGGACGCTCCATGACCACGTGGGAGTACCTCACCACGCCTCTGCTGATCCACAACACCGCCGCCATCCTGAACAACTGGGGCAAGCAGGGCTGGGAGCTCGTGCAGGTCGTGCCGAACAGCGAGGGCGGCCTGGTCGCGTACCTCAAGCGCCCCGTCGGCGGGGGCGCCGCCAACGCGGGCCTGTCGGCCGCGCAGGAGGCCGCCAAGCAGTTCGAGGGGGAGCAGGCGTGAGCGTCGCCGCCCGCCTGGCCGAGCTCGGCATCGAGCTGCCCGCGGTCGTGCCGCCCGTCGCGGCGTACATCCCCGCCAAGGCGCACGGCGACGTCGTGCAGACCTCGGGTCAGCTGCCCATGGTGGACGGCGCGCTGCCCGCCACCGGCAAGGTCGGTGAGGGCGATGGCTTCGTCGACGCCGCGACCGCCAAGGACCTCGCGCGCCGCTGCGCCCTGAACGCGATCGCGGCGGCCGCGGACGCGGTCGGCGGCGTCGACCGCCTCACCGGCGTGCTGAAGGTCACGGGCTTCGTCGCGTCCGACCCGGCGTTCACCGGGCAGCCCGGCGTGATCAACGGCGCGAGCGAGGTGCTCGGCGAGATCTTCGGCGAGGCCGGCCGCCACTCGCGCTCCGCCGTGGGCGTGCCCGTGCTGCCGCTCGACTCGCCCGTCGAGGTCGAGGTCGCCTTCACGTTCGCGTGAGTCGCCGTCCTCGGGCTTCGACTGGTCCCGGGCGGCGAGACTGGTGTCGGCGAGACCAGTCTCGCCGCCGAAGACCAGTCGACGCCATCGCGGAGAGAGAGAACGGCCCCGTCGGATGATCCGACGGGGCCGTTCCGCTGTTCAGGTCACTTCACCTGGGCCGAGATGACGCTCATGACCGCGGTGTCCGCGAGGGTCGTGGTGTCGCCGACCTCGCGGCCCTCGGCCACGTCGCGCAGCAGGCGGCGCATGATCTTGCCCGAGCGGGTCTTCGGGAGCTCGCCCACGATGTAGACGTCGCGGGGGCGGGCGATCGGTCCGATCTGCTCGCCGACCCACGCGCGCAGCTGCTGCGCGAGTCCCTCGGGGCCGTGCTCCTTGAGGTAGCTCTCCTTGAGGATCACGAACGCGACCACGGCCTGGCCGGTCGTCTCGTCCGACGCCCCGACGACGGCCGCCTCGGCGGTCGCCTCGTGCGCCACGAGCGCCGACTCGATCTCGGCCGTCGACAGGCGGTGGCCCGACACGTTCATGACGTCGTCGACGCGGCCCAGCAGCCAGATGTCGCCGTCCTCGTCGAGGCGCGCGCCGTCGCCCGCGAAGTAGTAGCCCTGCGCCGCGAACTTCTCCCAGTACGTCTCCTTGAAGCGCTCCGGGTCGCCCCAGATGCCCCGCAGCATGCTGGGCCACGGCTCCGTGATCACGAGCAGCCCGCCCGCGTCGTTGCCCACGGGCTCGCCCTCCTCGGTGACGACGTCGATCGAGATGCCGGGCAGCGGCACCTGCGCGGAGCCGGGCTTGGTCTCGGTCACGCCGGGCAGGGCCGAGACCATGATCGCGCCGGTCTCGGTCTGCCACCACGTGTCGACGATCGGGGTCTTGCCGGCCCCGATGACCTCGCGGTACCAGACCCACGCCTCGGGGTTGATGGGCTCGCCCACCGAGCCGAGCACGCGCAGGCTCGACAGGTCGCGCGACTGGGGGATCTGGCGGCCCTGCTTCATGAAGCCGCGGATGGCCGTGGGCGCCGTGTAGAAGATCGTCACGCCGTACTTCTCGATGACGTCCCACCAGCGGCCGGGCTCCGGGTGATCCGGCGTGCCCTCGTACAGCACCTGGGTGGCGCCGTTGGCGAGCGGGCCGTAGACGACGTACGAGTGGCCGGTGATCCATCCGATGTCGGCCGTGCACCAGTAGACGTCGCTCTCGGGGTGCAGGTCGAAGACGTTGCGGTGCGTGAACGCCGCCTGCGTCAGGTAGCCGCCCGACGTGTGCAGGATGCCCTTGGGCTTCCCGGTCGTTCCCGACGTGTACAGGATGAACAGCGGGTTCTCGGCCTCGAAGGCCTGCGGCTCGTGCTCGGCCGAGGCCTGCGGCACGACGTCGTGGTACCAGATGTCGCGGCCGGGGGTCCAGTCGACGTCGTTCTCGCCGCGCTTGACGACGAGGACGTGCTCGACCGTCTCCTGCTCGCCGAGGCCGTTGCGGTCGGCGAGCGCCTGGTCCACGGCGGGCTTGAGCGGCGACACCTTGCCCTTGCGCCATCCGCCGTCGGCCGTGATCACGAGCTTGGCGCCCGCGTCATCGATGCGCGAGCGCAGGCTGTCGGCGCTGAAGCCGCCGAAGATGACCGAGTGGATGGCGCCCAGGCGCGCGACCGCGAGCATCGAGGCGACGGCCTCGGGGATCATGGGCAGGTAGATCGCGACGCGGTCGCCCTGGCCCACGCCGAGCTCCGTCAGCACGTTCGCGAGGCGCTTGACCTCGTCGGTCAGCTCTGCGTACGTGACGCGGCGCTCGTCGCCGGGCTCGCCCTCCCACAGCAGGGCGACGCGGTCGCCGTTTCCGGCCTCGACGTGGCGGTCGAGGCAGTTGTAGGCGACGTTCAGGGCGCCGTCGGCGAACCACTTCGCGAACGGCGGGTTCGACCAGTCGAGCACCTGCGTGAACGGCTTCTCCCAGTGCAGGAGCTCACGGGACTGCTCGGCCCAGAAGCCCTCGCGGTCGGTGTCCGCCTTCTCGTACAGATCCGCGCCGGCCACCGCGTTCGCGGCGAACTCGGCCGAGGGCGCGAAGCGCCGGCTCTCGTTGAGGAGGTGGTCGATCTGGGTGCTCATCAGCTGCGCGCTCCTTTGCGACGTGGTGCCAGGCCGCATCCGTGCGGCCCCGGGCGCGGCGGCGCCCGTGCGGGAAGCCCCGCACGGCGAATGTAGCCCCGGGCTCCGGAGGGTCGGTACCCACTAAAGGGAGTACCGGCGCTCGTCCACAGCGCGCACCCGCCGCCGGTGTTCGTGCGGTCGGGCGTCCGCCGCTCCGCGCGAGGGCGCCGCCTGCCTAGCGTCGGGGGCATGACCGAGCCGTTCATCGTGCAGCCGCGGGGCGCGCAGCCCGCCGGGCGCGGCTCGCCTGCCGTGCCGGACGAGCGCCCTGAGGCATCGCAGGATGCGCTGGGGCCGCTGAGCGCGTACCTGCGCGACCCCGCCGTGACCGACGTGTTCGTGAACGGGGCGTCCGGGGTGTTCGTCGATCGAGGGGACGGCCCGCGGCCGGATCCGGCCTGGCGCGCGTCCGAGCGCGAGGTGCGCGAGCTCGCCACGGCGCTGATCGCCCGGGGCGGGCGGCACATCGACGACGCGACGCCGTGCGTGGACGTGCGGCTGCAGGACGGGATCCGGGTGCACGCGGTCCTGCCGCCCATCGCCACGAGCGGCACGGCCCTGTCCATCCGGATCCCGCGCCTGCGCGGAGCCGACCTCGACGCGCTGTGCCGGGGCGGCTCGTTCGGGGACGACGCCCGGCGCTGGCTCGTGCGGATCGTGCGCGAGCGCGAGAACCTGCTGGTCACGGGCGCCGCGGGCACCGGCAAGACCACGCTGCTCGGCGCGCTGCTCGCGCACGCACCCGGGCACGAGCGGATCGTCACGATCGAGGACGTCGCGGAGCTGCGGATCGCCCACCCGCACCACGTCTCCCTCGAGGCGCGGCAGCCGAACCTCGAGGGCGCGGGCGGCGTCGACCTCGCGCGGCTCGTGCGCGAGTCGCTCCGGATGCGGCCCGACCGGATCGTGGTGGGCGAGTGCCGCGGCGAGGAGGTCCGCGAACTGCTCGCGGCGCTCAACACGGGCCACGACGGCGGAGCCGGCACGCTGCACGCGAGCGGCCTGGCGGAGGTGCCCGCGCGGCTGGAGGCGCTTGGCGCGCTGGCGGGCATGGACGACCACGCCGTCACGCGGCAGGTGTGCAGTGCGATCGGCTTCGTACTGCACCTCGAGCGCCGCCCCGACGGATCGCGCCGCCTCGCGCGCGTGGGTCGGTTCACCGACGCCGGCGGGCGGCTCGGCATCGAGGAGGTGACGCCGTGGCGCGCGTGACGCCGGACGCCGGCGCGGCGGCCGGCGCGACCGTGCTGAAGCTCGCCGTGCTGCTGCAGGCCGGCGCGACGCCCGACGCCGCATGGCGGCACCTGGGGGAGGCCGGCGGCGACGCCGCGGCGGGGCGGATCGCCGAGCGCCACGCGGCGGGCGAGCCCCTGGTCCAGGCGATCGAGGCCGAAGCCGAGCGCGGCGACCGGGGCGCCGAGGTGTGGCGCGACGTCGCGGCCGCGTGGGAGATCGCCGCCACGGTGGGCGCGCCCCTCGCCGACTGTCTGCGGTCGATGGCTGCCGCGCTGCGCGACGCCCGCGAGGCGCAGGACGACGTGCGGATCGCCCTGACCGAGCCCGCGGGAACCGCCCGGCTCATGACCTGGCTGCCGCTCGCGGGACTGGCGATCGGCGCCGCGCTCGGCTTCGACATGCTCGGCGTCCTCTTCGCCTCTCCGATCGGGATCGGCTGCCTCGCCTTGGGCGGCGCGCTGCTGCTGGTCGCGCGGGCGTGGACCCGCCGCCTGGTGCGGGCCGCGCAGCCGCCGCCCGGGACGCCGGGCATGCACGCCGAGCTCACCGCGATCGCCCTCAGCGGCGGCGTCTCGATCGATCGCGCGGCGCGCCTCGTGGCGCAGGCCCCGGGCGGAGCGCGGCCGGGCGGCGACGAGACCGCGGCGGTGCTCGCCCTGTCCCGCGACGCCGGCATCCCGGGAGTCGAGCTGCTGCGGGCCACCGCCGCGCACGAGCGGCAGGCCGCGCGGACGGAGGGGCGGATCCGCGCCGCGCGCCTCGGCGCCCGGCTCCTGCTCCCGCTCGGCGTGTGCACGCTGCCCGCGTTCCTGTGCCTCGGCGTCGCCCCCATGCTGCTCGGCGTGCTGGCCGCCACCCCGCTCCCGGCGCTCGCCGGGTGACCCGAAGAAACCGACACCGACAGGAAGAAGGAGTCATGTCCGAACCCATCCCCACCTCCGCGCGCCCGACCATCGGGGGCCTGCTCGCGGACGACACCGGCGCCTCGACCGCCGAGTACGCGATCGTCACGATGGCCGCGGTCGCGTTCGCGGGCGTGCTCGTCGTGATCATGCGGTCCGGCGAGGTGCGCGAGATCCTCACCGACCTCGTCCGCCGGGCGCTGACGGTCGCGTGATCCGGCGCGTCGCACAGCGGCGCCGCCTGGGCGGCCCCGACGGCGGGCAGGGCGCGGGGGAGCGCGGGTCGGTCGCCGCCGAGCTCGCGGTCGCGCTGCCCGCCGTCGTGGTCGTGATCCTGCTCGGCGTGGGCGCCCTCATGGCGGCCTCCACCCAGGTGCGGCTGCAGGACGTCGCGGCCGACGCCGCCCGGCTCGTGGCCCGCGGCGAGCCCGAGGGGCGCGCGAGCGGCGTCGTGGCGCAGGCGGTCCCGGGAGCCCGCGCCGCGACGTCTCGGCGCGGCGACCTCGTGTGCGTCACGGCGTCGGTCGACGCGCGCGTCGCCGGCGTCCCGATCCCGCTCCGCGCGGCCAGCTGCGCGCTCGGCGGCGGACTCTAGAGGGGAGAGGCCATGGCCGGCTCCGCGCTCGCGGCGGGCGCCGCCGGCGCCGCGGCCGTGCTGATGCTGGGACTCGCGGCGTCCGGTGCGGCCGCCGCCGAGAGCCAGCGGATCGCGGGCGTCGCCGACGCGAGCGCGCTCGCCGCGGCCGACGCGGCGAGCGGCGCCGTGCCGGGCGACCCGTGCGCCCGCGCGGCCGAGGTCGCCGGCGCGCAGGGCGCGACGATCACCGCATGCGCGGTCGACGGGCTCATCGCGACCGTCACGGCATCCGCCCGGTTCGCCGGGCTGCCGGTGCACGCGACCGCTCGAGCGGGCCCGCCGCCCTGACCTCGGGGCCGCGATCCTGGACCCGGTGCGGTTGTGTGAGAATGGTCAAGCGGACCCTTTCCCCTCCGCGCATCCACGATGACACTCCCGGAACCTCAGCCCGCCGTCCGCACGGTCGCCGTCGTCGGGGCGGGTCGCCTCGGCCGCGCGATCTCGCGCGCTCTCGCCGAATCGGGCTTCGAGGTCCATGGCCCGACCGCCCGGGGCGAGGCCGTGCCCGACGCCGACGTCGTGCTGCTGTGCGTGCCCGACGCGGAGATCGCGAACGCGGCGGCCGCGCTGCCCGGCACCGCGCGCCTCGTGGGGCACACGTCCGGGGCGACGCCGATCGCGGGCGTCGACTTCGGTCTGCATCCGCTGCGCGCGTTCGTGGGCGACGAGGGCCGTGAGGCGTTCCGAGGGATCGGCTGCGCGGTCGCGGGCCGGACCCCCGAGGCGCTCGACGCCGCCCGCGCCCTCGCCGAGGCCCTGGGCGCGACGCCGTTCCCCCTCGACGACGCGCGGCGTCCGGCGTACCACGCCGCCGCGTCCATCGCCTCGAACTTCCTCGTCACGCTGCAGGCCGCGGCCGAGCAGGTCGCGGGGGCGGCGGGACTTGCGCCCGAGGACGCGCGCGCCCTGCTCGCGCCGCTCGTGCGGGCCACCGTGGAGAACTGGGCCGCGCACGGCCCCGCCGCCGCGCTCACCGGCCCGGTCGCGCGCGGCGACGAGGGCACGGTCGAGCGCCAGCGCGAGGGAATCGCGGAGGCCGCCCCGGAGTTGATACCCCTGTTCGACGTGCTCGTCGACCGCACGCGCGCGCTGGCCGCGCAGAAGGAGGACACCCATTGAGGATCGTCCGCACCGTCGCCGAGGTCCGCGCCGCCGTCGGCGAGGCGCGCAGCCACGGCCACGTCGTCGGCCTCGTGCCCACCATGGGCGCCTTCCACGAGGGGCACCTGTCGCTCATCCGGCAGGCGCGGATCGAGAGCGACCTCGTGGTCGTGTCGATCTTCGTGAACCCGACGCAGTTCGGGCCGAGCGAGGACCTCGCCGCGTACCCGCGCGACGAGGCGCGCGACGTCGAGCTGGCCCGCGAGGCCGGCGCCGACATCGTGTTCGCGCCCTCGGTCGAGGAGATGTACCCGAGCGGGTTCGCGACGACCATCCACGTGTCGGGCCTGACCGACGTGCTCTGCGGCGCGAGCCGCGGCCCGCACCACTTCGACGGCGTCGCGACGGTCGTGACGAAGCTCTTCGCCATCGTCACCCCGGATGTCGCGTTCTTCGGGCAGAAGGACGCGCAGCAGGTGCTGGTCGTGCGCCGCCTGGTGCGCGACCTCGACCTGCCGGTCCGCATCGTGGCCTGCCCGATCGTCCGCGAGCCGGACGGCCTGGCCATGAGCTCGCGCAACGTGTACCTCGACGCCGAGTCGCGCCGCCGGGCGACCGCCCTGAACCGCGCGCTCACCGCAGCCGAGCGGGCGTTCGCCGGGGGCGAGACGTCGGCCGCGGCCCTGCTGTCGGCCGCCCGCGACGAGCTCGCGGCCGAGGGCATCGAGCCCGAGTACCTGGAGCTGCGCTCCGCCGACGACCTGCGGCCGCTGGACCGCGTCGACGGCGCCGCGCTCCTCGCCGTGGCCGCGCGCGTGGGCGCGGCGCGGCTCATCGACAACCGGATCCTGGAGGCGAACCGCTGATGCGACGCACGCTGCTGAAGTCGAAGATCCACCGCGCGACGGTGACGGGGAGCGACCTGAACTACGTCGGGTCGATCACGATCGACGCCGACCTGCTCGACGCCGCCGACATCCTCGAGCACGAGCAGGTGCACGTGGTGGACGTCGACAACGGCTCCCGGTTCGTCACCTACACGATCGCCGGCGAGCGGGGCTCCGGGGCCGTGCAGGTGAACGGCGCGGCCGCGCGGCTCGTCCACCAGGGCGACACCGTGATCGTCATCTCCTACGCGGAGTACGACGAGACCGAACTCGACGCCTACATCCCGACCGTGGTGCACGTCGACCGCGCCAACGGGGTCATCGGCGTCGACGCCGCGGTGGCCGAGCTGCGGGGCGTGCCGGCATGAGCGACGCCCCCGACGCGGGGTCGCCCCGCCCGCGCGTGACCATCGAGACGCTCGCCGAGCGCAAGGCGCGACGCGAGCCCATCGTGATGGTGACCGCGTACGACCACCCGAGCGCGCGCGCCGCGGACGCCGCCGGCGTCGACGTCGTGCTGGTCGGCGACTCGGCCGCCATGACGGTGCTCGGCTACGACAGCACCGTGCCGATCACGGCGGACGAGATGATCATGCTCGCCTCCGCCGTCCGCCGCGGGCTCACGTCGCCCCTGATGGTCGCCGACCTGCCGTTCGGCTCGTACGAGGACTCGGACGAGCAGGCCGTCGCCACCGCCCGACGGTTCGCCGAGAGCACCGGATGCGACGCGGTCAAGATCGAGGGCGGCGGGGCGATCGTCGACCGGGCTCGCGCGATCGTCGCCGCCGGCATCCCCGTGATGGGGCACGTCGGCCTCACGCCCCAGACCGCGGTGGACTTCCGCGCGCAGGGCCGCACGGCGGAGGCCGCGCGCGACATCCGCGACGCGGCGCTCGCGCTGCAGGACGCGGGGTGCTTCGCGCTCGTGTTCGAGGCGATCCCGGGCGACGTCACCGAGGCGGTCATGCCCGGGCTCCGCATCCCCGTGATCGGGATCGGCGCCGGCCCCGGGACGGACGGGCAGGTGCTCGTCTTCCACGACCTGCTCGGCATCTCGGAGGGCCGCCCGGCGCGGTTCGTGAAGCGCTACGCCGACCTGCGCGCCGCCATGGTCGCCGGCGTCGCGGCCTACGCCGACGACGTCCGGTCGCGCCGCTATCCGGCGCCCGAGCACGGCTATGCGATGGCCGCGGGCGAGGCTGAGCGGCTCCGCGAGCTCCTCTGATCCGGGGCACCGGCCCCGATCCCGCCGTCCGCACACGGATCGCCGCGGCGCCGCATCCGCCGCCTCACGGGCCGATCCCCCTGAGTCGGCGCTCAGGCGCGCTGTATGTATTGTGTGCAACGACGAAAGGACACCCGTTGTCATCAGGCAAGAAGCTCGTCATCGTCGAGTCCCCGACGAAGATGAGGTCGATCCAGGGCTACCTCGGCGACGAATATGAGGTGCTCAGCTCCGTCGGGCACATCCGTGACCTCGCGGACAAGCGCGACATCCCCGAGAAGGATCGCGCCGCGTACGGCAAGTACTCGATCGACATCGACAACGGCTTCGACCCCTATTACGTCGTCAGCGACCGCAAGACCAAGACGGTCTCCGAGCTCAAGCGGGCGGTGAAGAACGCGTCGGAGGTCCTGCTCGCCACCGATGAGGATCGCGAGGGCGAGGCCATCGCGTGGCACCTGCTCGAGACGCTCAAGCCCAAGGTGCCGGTCAAGCGCATGGTGTTCCACGAGATCACCAAGGACGCCATCCGCGCCGCCGTCGAGCGCACGCGCGATCTCGACCTCGCGCTCGTCGACGCGCAGGAGACCCGGCGCATCCTGGACCGCCTGTACGGCTGGGACGTGTCGCCCGTGCTGTGGCGCAAGGTCGGCACCGGCGCCAGCGGCCAGGCGCTCAGCGCCGGCCGCGTGCAGTCCGCCGCGACGCGCCTGATCGTCGACCGCGAGCGCGAGCGCATGGCGTTCGTCTCGGCGGACTACTGGGGCATCGAGGCGCGGGCCGCGCGCGACGCCGAGGGCTTCACGGTGCGCCTGGTCCGCCTGGACGGCGCCTCGCTCGCCGTCGGCCGCGACTTCGACGACCGCGGTCAGCTCAAGCGCGCCGTCGTCGTGCTGAACGAGCAGGATGCGCGCGCGCTCGCCGCGGCGATCGAGGCCGCCGGCACGGCGACCGTCACCAAGGTCGAGGCCAAGCCGGGCAAGCGTCGCCCGTACGCGCCGTTCACGACCTCGACGCTGCAGCAGGAGGCGGGCCGCAAGCTCGGCCTGTCGGCGAAGAACACGATGTCGGTCGCGCAGAGCCTGTACGAGCGCGGCTACATCACCTACATGCGCACCGACTCGACGAACCTCAGCGCGCAGGCGATCAAGGCCGCGCGTGAGCAGGCCGTCGCGCTGTACGGCGAGCGCGCCGTGCCGCTGAAGCCCCGCGTGTACGCGTCCAAGAGCAAGAACGCGCAGGAGGCGCACGAGGCGATCCGCCCGTCGGGCGAGCAGTTCCGCACGCCCAAGCAGGTCGCGGGCGAGCTGGGCCGCGACGAGCTGCGGATGTACGACCTGATCTGGAAGCGCACGGTCGCGAGCCAGATGTCCGACGCCGAGTTCGAGACCACGACCGTCACGCTCGCGGCGGAGGTGGACGGCAAGACCGCCGAGTTCACGGCCTCCGGCACCGTGTACACGTTCAAGGGCTTCCTCGAGGCGTACGAGGAGGGCCGCGACGAGCGCCGCGGCGACGCGGACGAGGCCGAGAACCAGTCCCTGCCGAAGGTGGCCGCGGGCGACGCGCTCGCGCTCACGGACGCCGACCCCAAGGGCCACTCGACCACCCCGCCGCCTCGCTACACCGAGGCGAGCCTGGTCAAGGCGCTCGAGGAGAAGGGCATCGGCCGCCCGTCGACCTTCGCGAGCATCATCGGCGTGATCCTGGACCGCGGCTACGCGACCAAGCGGGGTCAGGCGCTCGTGCCGTCGTGGCTGGCGTTCAGCGTCGTGCGGCTGCTCGAGCAGCACTTCGCCGAGCTGGTCGACTACGACTTCACGGCCGCCCTCGAGGACGACCTCGACGCGATCGCGCGCGGCGAGCAGAAGCGCGTCGAGTGGCTGCGCTCGTTCTACTTCGGATCCGGCGAGCACCCGGGCCTGCGCAACATCGTCGACAACCTCGGCGAGATCGACGCGCGCGCCCTGAACGCCACGCCCCTCACCGACACCGCCACGCTGCGGTTCGGCAAGTACGGTCCGTACATCGAGGTCGTCGACCCGGCCAAGCCCGACGAGAAGCCGCGCATCGTCAACGTGCCCGAGGACCTCGCGCCCGACGAGCTCACCGCCCAGAAGGTGCAGGAGCTCATCGATGCGCCCGTGGCCGGAGACCGCGTGCTGGGGGAGAACCCCGAGAACGGCAAGCTCGTGGTCGTGAAGGACGGCCGCTTCGGTCCGTACGTGCAGGAGCAGGATCCGGTGGACCCCGACGCCGTGGACGAGGAGACCGGCGAGGTCGCCGACGAGGTGCCGAAGAAGCGCACGGCCAAGAAGGCCGCCGCTCCCAAGCCCCGCACGGCGTCGCTGTTCAAGTCCATGTCGCCCGAGACGATCGACCTCGACACGGCGCTCAAGCTCCTGTCGCTGCCCCGCGTCGTGGGCGCCGACCCCGAGACGGGCGAGGAGATCACGGCCCAGAACGGCCGCTACGGCCCGTACCTGAAGAAGGGCGCCGACTCGCGCTCGCTCGAGAGCGAGAGCCAGATCTTCGACGTCACGCTCGAGCAGGCGATCGAGATCTACAAGCAGCCCAAGTACGGCGCCCGTCGCACGGCGTCCAGCGCGCTCAAGGAGTTCGACGCGGATCCGGTCAGCGGCAAGCCGATCCGCGTGCGCGACGGCCGGTTCGGCCCGTACGTCACGGACGGCGAGACGAACGTGACGATCCCGCGCGGCACCAGCGTGGACGACGTGACGTTCGAGCGCGCGGTCGAGATGCTCGCCGAGAAGCGCGCCAAGGGCCCCGCCCCCAAGCGCGGTCGCGCGGCGGCGAAGACCACGGCGAAGGCCCCCGCGGCCAAGAAGACGACCACGGCGAAGAAGACGACCGCGGCGAAGAAGACGACGGGCACGACGGCGTCCTCGCGGTCGGAGGCGGCCAAGAAGGCCGCGGCCACGCGCGCCGCCAACCGCGCGAAGAAGGCGGCGGAGGGCCAGTGACCGAGTCCGCCGGGCTCTGGATCACGTTCGAGGGCGGCGACGGCTCCGGGAAGACCACGCAGGCTCGCCTGCTGCAGGAGTGGATCGAGAGCACGGGCCGTACGGTCGTGCGCACGCGCGAGCCGGGCGGCACCGACGTCGGGCGCACGCTGCGCGAGCTCGTGCTGCACCACCGGGCCGCCGACGGCACGAGCGACATCGGCCCGCGCGCCGAGGCGCTGCTGTTCGCCGCGGACCGCGCGCACCACGTGGCGTCGCTGGTGAAGCCGGCGCTCGAGCGCGGCGAGGTCGTGATCCAGGATCGCTACCTCGACTCGTCCGTCGCGTACCAGGGCGCGGGCCGCGTGCTCGACCCCGCCGAGGTGCGCGACCTGTCGCTGTGGGCGACCGACGGCGCGCTCCCGGACGTGACCGTGCTGCTCGACCTGGATCCGGCGGCCGCGCGCGCCCGGCTCGACGCCGACGACAAGCCCTTCGACCGGCTCGAGGCCGAGAAGGCGGAGTTCCACACGCGCGTGCGCGAGGCCTTCCTCGCGCTCGCCACCGCGGAGCCCGGCCGCTTCCTGGTGCTCGACGCCTCCCGCCCGATCGCGGATCTCGCGGCCGACATCCGCACCCGCGTCACCCCGCTGCTCTGACCCCTGTGCACCTCCGCTCGACGGCGCCGTCGGCATGTCTGTCGTGCGAGCGAAGCGAGCGTGCCGCGGAGCGGCCAATCGCAGCGCGAAGCGCTGCCGAACGGAGCGAAGCGACGTTCCTCGCTCGCAAGGGTGCCGCTTGCGGCCCCGCAGCGTGCGAGACGCTTCTAGAAGAGAACGTCCCATGCCGCGGTTAGGCTGGAGCGCATGACCACCGTGGCCGCGCCCTCCCTGCCGTGGGGCGAGGTGTGGGGGCAGGACGAGGCCGTCGAGACCCTCCGCGCCGCGGCCGCCGATCCCGGTGCGCTCGCGCACGCGTGGCTCATCACCGGCCCTCCCGGTTCGGGACGCGCGCCCCTCGCGCGCGCGTTCGCCGCGGCCCTGATCGCGGGGCCCGACGACGAGCACGGCATGCGCCAGGTGCTCGCGGGCACCCATCCGGATCTCACCGCGCTGCGCACGGAGGGCGTGATCATCCGGATCGAGGATGCGCGCGCCATGGCCGCCCGCTCCTACCTCGCCCCGTCCGCGGGGCGCTATCGCGTGATGCTGATGGAGGACGCCGACCGGATGACCGAGCGCACGTCGAACGTGCTGCTCAAGGCCCTCGAGGAGCCGCCGGCCGACACGGTCTGGATCCTGTGCGCGCCGAGCGACGCCGACCTGCTGCCGACCATCCGCTCGCGGGTGCGCGTGCTGCGGCTGCGCGAGCCGGAGGTCGAGCAGGTCGCGGCGCTCATCACGGCCCGCACGGGAGCCGACCCGGCCGTCGCCGAGCAGGCGGCCCGGCACGCGCAGCGCCACATCGGCATGGCCCAGCGGCTCGCGACCGACGAGGCGTCGCGCCGTCGCCGCGACGAGACCCTGCGGGCCGTCCTGCGGGTGCGCGGCATTTCCGACGTGGTCGAGGTCGCCGGGCAGATCGTGCAGGCGGCCACGGACGACGCCAAGGCGCTCACCGCGGAGCGGGACGAGTCCGAGCGGGCGTCGCTGCTGCGCACGGTCGGGATCCCGGACGGGTCGAAGATCCCGTCCGCCGTGCGCGCCCAGCTGTCGGCGCTCGAGGAGGAGCAGAAGCGCCGCGCGACCCGCAGCCTGCGCGACGGCCTGGACCGGGTGCTGACCGACCTGCAGTCGCTCTACCGCGACGTGGTCATGCTCCAGTTCCGGCGGGACGAGGGCATCATCAACCTCGAGCTCGTCGACGACCTGCGCGCACTGGCCGCCGCGTGGCCGGCCGAGCGCACCCTGACCGTCCTCGATCACATCGCCGAGACGCGCGAGGCGCTCGAGCAGAACGTGCAGCCCACGCTCGCGCTCGAGTCGCTCCTCGTGACCGTCGTCAGCGGAAGGAAGCCGTGACGCGCTCACCCCGGGGCTCACGGGCCCTCCGACGTCCCCTGTCCGCGCTCGCGCTGCTGGTCGCAGGCGCCCTCACGCTCTCGGGATGCCTGTACTCCCAGATCCCGCGCGAGGTCGGCGGACCGTGCGTCGCCGAGCCCGAGGTCGGGGCGGACGTCGCGGCCGACCTGCGCCCGTTCTACGAGCAGCGGATCGACTGGACGGACTGCGGCGAGGGCCTCGAGAAGGCGACGGTGACCGCGCCGCTCGACTGGGCGGATCCCGACGCGGGCGAGATCGAGCTCGCGATCGTGCGTCAGCCGGCGACCGGCGGCGAGCCGCTCGGATCGCTGCTCGTGAACCCGGGTGGCCCGGGTGGCAGCGGCTTCGACTTCGTCGCCGAGACCGTCGACTTCGCGGTGAGCGAGGAGCTCCAGGAGAACTACGACATCATCGGCTTCGACCCGCGCGGGGTGGGCGGATCGACCGCCGTCCGCTGCCTCGACGCTCCCGCGATGGACGAGTTCCTCTACTCGGTGCCTGAGAACAGGCGGGACACCCCGGAGTGGGAGCGCGAGCTCGAGGAGCGCAACACGCGCTTCGCCGAGGCCTGCGAGGCGAACAGCGGCGGCGTGCTGGAGTTCATCACGACGGAGCAGTCGGCGCGCGACATGGACCTGCTGCGCGGCGTGCTGGGCGACGAGAAGCTCACGTACCTCGGCTACTCGTACGGGACGTTCCTCGGGGCCACCTACGCCAAGCTCTTCCCGGAGCGCGTCGGCCGGCTCGTGCTCGACGGCGCGATCGACCCCTCGGTATCGGGAACGGATGTCGGCACGACGCAGGCTCTCGGCTTCGAGCGGGCGCTGCGCACGTACATGGGCTCGTGCCTCGCGGCCGAGGGATGCCCGTTCGACGGCACCGTCGACCAGGCGATGGCCGATCTCGCGGCCCTGCTGGCCGCCGTGGACCGCGCGCCCATCCCGGCCGCCGACGGGCGTGAGCTCGGCGCCGACACGCTGATGACGACGATCATCGCCGCGCTGTACGCGGAGGTGAACTGGCCGTACCTGACCGAGGCGCTGACGGGCGTGCTGCAGGGCGACCCGGCCACCGCGTTCATGCTGGCCGACTTCTACAACGGCCGCGAGAACGGGCAGTACGCCGACAACTCGACCGAGGCGTTCCACGCGTACAACTGCATGGACTACCCGCTGGACGAGACGCAGGAGGAGCTGGACGCGGCCGACGCCCTGATCGCCCGCGAGGCCCCCACCATCGCGCCGTACTGGTCGGGACCCGGTCTGTGCGAGGTGTGGCCGTTCGAGCCGACGGGCGTGCGCGAGCCGATCGCGGCGGAGGGGGCCCCGCCCATCGTCGTGATCGGGACCACGGGCGACCCGGCCACACCGTACGAGTGGGCCGTGTCGCTCGCGGACCAGCTCTCGAGCGGCGTGATGATGACGTTCGAGGGCGAGGGCCACACCGCCTACAACGGCCAGAGCGAGTGCATCGACCGGGCCGTCGACGCGTTCTTCGTCGACGGCACCGTCCCGCAGGACGGGCTCACCTGCCGCTGAACCAGCCGACGCTCCCGGGTGCCCGCCGCGGTTCGGAGCACGGTCCCGGATCGGGTATGATGGTTCATCGTGCCGCGTGAGCGCGCACACGCCGCCTTAGCTCAGTCGGCAGAGCGATTCACTCGTAATGAATAGGTCGTCGGTTCGATTCCGACAGGCGGCTCGACAAGGCCCCCGGACTCCACTCCGGGGGCCTTCTCGTTTTCCCGGCCCCGGAGGCCCGGGCCTGGATGGCCGGATCTCGGCGGCGGATGTCCGTCGCGCGCCTCGCGGGTCGCGTCGCGAGCGGATGGGATGGTCGCATGACCGAATCCGCCACCGTCGCACAGCACGGCGTCGACACCGCCTCGGCGGTCGAGCACTTCGCGCGCAGGCTCCGCCACGAGACCGACCCCTCCGACGTCGCCGCCGCCCGCGCGGCGGGGGAGCCGCTCACGATCGTCGACGTGCGATCCCAGGCCTCGTTCGACCAGGGCCACGTGCCCGGGGCGATCCACCTGCCGGCCCGAGAGATCCCGCAGCGCCACACCGAGCTCGCGGGCCTTCCGAACCTCGTCGTCTACTGCTGGGGCCCCGCGTGCAACGGTGCCACGAAGGCCGCGCTCGAGCTGAGCCGGCTCGGCTACGTCGTGAAGGAGATGATCGGCGGCTTCGAGTACTGGGCGCGCGAGGGCCTCGCTGTGCAGACCGCCGACGGTCGCACGCGCCGGCCGATCGACCCGCTCACCGCGCCGGTGGGCTGACCGGTCCGAACTCGACCGTGACGCGCGCGTAGCCGAGCGACGCGAGCAGCGTCTCCAGCGTCCGCGCCGTGTTCTCCTCCGCGCGCCCGGCCAGGTCCGACTCCGCCGCGGCGGCGGCGATCTCGTCCCGGCCCTTCGCGAGCGCCTCCTGCCGCGCGTCGGTGTCGGGTGCGAGCAGATCGCCCACCCGGTCGATGAGCCCCCGCTCGTGCGAGAGCACGTGGCTCGCATCCAGATCGATGCTCGGCTCGGTGAGCTCCGGCTCGGGCACCGTGACCGTCACGGACTCCCCGTCGGGCGAGATCCGGATGGCGCGGGCGTCGAGCGTCTCGAAGTCCACGAAGGCCTCGACGGTGCCGTGCGCGACCAGGCTGAGGCGCTCGCCGGCGAGCCAGGCCGGCAGGTGCTCGACATCCGACTCCAGATCCACCAGCACCTCGTACTCGGCCTCGGCGGCCACGAAGCGCGCGAGGTCGCGCAGCGACGTGAGGACGGGCTCGGTCGACCGGTCCAGCTCGCTGCGGGAGAAGGGGTTCAGGTCATCCAGCAGGGCGCCGAGGAACGCGTCTCGCACACCCTCGCGCATCCCGCCGACGACGCCGGCGACCATCCCCACGACGAGGACCAGCGCGAGCACGAAGCCGATGGCGCCGGCCAGCCACGCGGGCATCCGGCGTCGGGGGCGCGTCGCGTCGGCCATGCCGGAAGCCTAGTCACGGCGGCGCCTCCTCAGGACGCCGGTCGCGCCGCGCGACATCCTGACGCAGCGGGAGCCCGGCACCTGAGAGACTGGTCCGGTGAGTGCGACGGCGACGGCAGGGGTCCGATGCGACCGCCGCATGCCGCGCACGGCATGAACGGCGCGGGCGCGGCGTTCGCCGCGATCACGGAGATCCTGACGTGGGCCGGCCTCGGCGCGGCGGCGGTGTTCGGCGCCGCGGCGCTGATCGTCAAGCTCGCGGACGGGACGTGGCTCCCCGTGCGGGCGGTCATCATCGGCGACCCGGATGCCGCGGGTCCCTCAGCGCGCGAGGTGGTGCGCTGGTTCGGGGAGGACGGCGTCCACGAGGCGCCCCTGACCGCCGAGCTGCGCGCGGCGGCCGAGGGCGACGAGGTGATGCTGCATCACCGCGTGGGCAGCCGGGACGACGTGAGGCTCGATGCGCACTCGCCGTGGCCGCGCCTGCTGGGCGGGGTAGCGCTCGCGAGCGGCGGCGTGGGCCTGCTCGCCCTGGTCGCGCAGATCGCGGCGATGTTCGCCGCGGGCTGATCAGCCCTCCGCGGGCCCCACGGGCTGCCGCAGGATGGTGCGTCGCCGCTCGGCCGGCACGCGCCGGAAGTCGCTCAGGCCGGGGGTCCGGCCTTGGCCACGGCCGCCGCGACTGCGGCGTCGAGCATCGCCGCGTCGATCCAGTCGGGCGTCATGATCATGAGGGTCCAGCTCCAGCGCGACTTGTCCCGCTCGCTGGTGAACGCCGTCATGTCCTCGGCCCACCACGTGCCCTCGAGTGGCATCACGACGTGGTCCCGGCCGAGGTCGCGGCTCGCGAACTTGAGTCGATAGGCCACGGGGTACAGCGCCTCGACCGCCGCGGCGAAGCCGGCGGAGGAGTTGGGATCGCCGTGCCCGTCGATCATCAGGTACTGCAGCGGCGGCACGTCGACGACCCGGAAGTCGCCCCGCCGGGCGCGGTAGGAGTCCAGGGTCCGCGTGAAGTCGATCTTCTCGCTCATCCACTCGCTCCCAGGGGCCGGGACATCCGTCATCCGACGCCCTCATTCTGGCCGCGGACCGCCCACGCCGCCTCCCCGCCCGCCGGGGTGCGGCGTACGCTCGAGATATGACCAGGGCGCTTCTCATCGTGGACGTGCAGAACGACTTCACCGAGGGCGGTGTGCTCGGCGTGACGGGCGGCCACGCCGTCGCGGAGGGCGTGACGCGCCTGCTCGCGGAGCGGGCGGGCGACTACGCGATGGTGGTCGCGTCGCGCGACTGGCATGACGCGGAGGGCGACAACGGCGGCCACTTCGCGTTCGGCGGCGCCACCGGTCAGCCCGACTTCGTCGACACGTGGCCGCCGCACTGCGTGGCGGGCACCGAGGGCGCGGAGTACGACCCCGGCTTCGACACGTCGACGGTCACGCACCACGTCAAGAAGGGCCAGGGGCGCCCGGCGTACTCGATGTTCGAGGGCGCGACCGACGACGGCGAGACCGTCGCGCAGCTCCTCGCCGATCGGGGAGTCGAGACGGTCGACGTCGTCGGCATCGCGACCGACCACTGCGTGCGGGCCACGGCGCTCGACGCGATCGAGCACGGCCAGCACGTGCGCGTCCTGCTCGACCTCGTCGCCGGGGTCGGCGTCGAGTCGAGCGAGGCCGCGCTGGCCGAGCTCGCCCACGCCGGCGCCGAGCTGGTCGAGCGCGCATGACGGCCGCCACGCGCGACATCTCGGTCGGCCTCGACATCGAGGTGCAGACCCCCACCGAGCTCGAGATGCAGATCGCGGTCGCGCGCGTGCCCGGCATCCGCCTCGACGAGGAGCTCGCCGTCACGCTCGACGGGGAGCCCGTCGAACTCGAGGAGCTGGTGGATCCGCTCGGGGCGCGCATCCACCGCATGCAGCTGACGCACGGGGACCTCGAGGTCTCGTACCGCGCCGCGGTCGAGACCGGCGGGGGAGCGACGCCCGTCACGCCGCACGACCGCTCCGTCTACCTGCGTCCGAGCCGCTACGCCGAGTCCGACCGCTTCTTCGCCCTGGTCGGGTCTCAGTTCGACCGGTCGCTGCCGGCCGCCGAGCTCGCCCGCGAGGTCGTCGGCTTCGTGGCCTCGCGGCTGCGGTACGTGCCCGGCGTCAGCGACGTCAACGACAGCGCGATCGACACGCTGCTCGACGGGGCGGGGGTGTGCCGCGACTACGCGCACCTGACGATCGCCATCCTGCGCGCGCTGAACATCCCGGCCCGGCTCGTCGCGGTCTACGCGCCGGGCCTGAGCCCCATGGACTTCCACGCGGTGGCCGAGGCGCTGATCGACGGCGAGTGGGTGGTGCTCGACGCCACCCGCCTCGCGCCGCGCCAGAGCCTCGTGCGCATCGCGACCGGCCGGGACGCCGCCGACACCGCGTTCCTCGACAACCACGGCGGATCCATCCTGCTGCGCTCGTACCGGATCCTCGCGACCGTGCGCGGCGACCTGCCGCTCGACGACGGCACGGGCCTGGTGCGCCTGCCGTAGCGAGCGGATCAGCCGAGCGCGCGCAGCTTGCGCTCGAACACCGCGCGCTCGCCCTCGTTGGCGGTCAGCCGTGCGGCGGTCGCGAGCTCGGCGCGGGCCTCGTCGATGCGGCCGAGGCGGATGAGCAGCTCGGCGCGCACGCCGGGCAGCTGGGCGTAGCCGGCCAGCGCCGACGCGAGCCCGTCCACGATGCGCAGCGCGGTCGCCGGGCCCTCGGACATCGACACGGCCACCGCGCGGTTCAGCTCGACCACGGGGGAGGGGGCGATCCGGCCCAGGGCCTCGTACAGCACCGCGATGCGCTCCCAGTCGGTGTCCTCCACCGACGTCGCCACGTCGTGGCACTCGGCGATGGCCGCCTGCAGCGCGTACGGGCCCCGGCCGCGCCCCAGCGCGTCGCCGCGGGCGAGCGCGTCCCGGCCCAGGGCGATCAGACCGCGGTCCCAGTGGGTCCGGTCCTGGTCGGCGAGCAGCACCGGCTCGCCGGCCGCGTCCAGCCGCGCGGGGAAGCGCGCGGCGCTCAGCGCCATGAGCGCCACGAGGCCGTGCGCCTCCGGCTCCCGCGGCGCCAGGCCCGCCAGCACGCGCGCGAGCCGCAGCGCCTCGCGGCTCAGGTCGGTGCGCATCCACGCCGCCCCCGCGCTCGCCGCATAGCCCTCGTTGAAGATCAGGTACAGCACGCTGAGCACGGCCGACAGTCGCGCGGGGTGCTCGTCGGGGGTGGGCACCTCGAACGGGATGGCCGCCGCCGCGAGGGTCTTCTTGGCCCGGACGATGCGCTGCTGCACGGTCGCGACCGGCACCAGGAAGGCCCGCGCGATCTCCTCGGTCGTGAGGCCGCCCACGACGCGCAGCGTGAGCGCGATGCTCGCCTCGCGGGAGAGCACGGGGTGGCACGCCACGAAGACCAGGCGCAGGACGTCGTCCTCGATCTGCTCCGGATCCCAGGCGGGCGCGTCGACCTCGTCGAGATCCCGCGCGAGCTGCGCGTAGCGCTCGTCCTGCCGCGCCTGCCGCCGCCAGTGGTCGATCGCCCGGCGCTTGCCGACCGCGACCAGCCACGCCCCGGGGTTGGCCGGCACGCCCGACGCGGGCCACGAGCCCAGCGCCTCGGCGAGGGCCTCCTGCGTCACGTCCTCGGCGAGGGAGAAGTCCCCGGTCACGCGCGTGAGCGTCGCGACGATGCGCGCGGACTCGATGCGCCAGACCGCCTCGACGGCGCGTCTCACCGAATCCGGGGAGGCCGTCGAGGCGATCGGGGCGTCGTTCACTGCTGCTGGCGCGCGGCCTGCTCCTCGCGCCATCCCTCTTCCTTCTGGATCCACTCGTTGTCGGCGGGGAAGTCCTCGGGGCCCGTCACACGGCGGATCTCGATCTTGTTGCCGGGCGTGAGCGGGGCGCGCTTGGCCCACTCCGCCGCCTCCTCGATGGTGGGCACCTCGAGCACCCAGAAGCCGTTGAACAGCTCCTTGGTCTCGCCGTACGGGCCGTCGGTCACCACCGGCGGCGTCGCCGAGAAGTCCACCACGAGGCCCGGCTCGGGCGCGAGGCCGTCGCCGCCGACCATCACGCCGGCCTTCATCATGGACTCGTTGAACGCGCCCATCGCGGCGATCACCTCCTCGAACGGCACCTCGCTGTACGCGGCGACCGCCTCGTCCGTCGCGCGCATGATGAGCATGTACTTGGCCATGTCGTCCTCCTTGATCCTGGGCGCCTCCGGCGCCGCCTCGGTGGGCCGTGATTCCGACCCCTTCACCCATACGTCGTGCGGCGGAACCGCCGATCGACATCCTCGCGAGAAATTCCTCCGCGCGTCCTGGCGAACCGTTCCCCGGCGCCGGCGCCGGCGCGCGGCGCCTCCCGATGGCCGGGAGGCGCGCGGAATCACCGTTCCGCGAAGTCCTCCGCAGGCGTAGCGTCCGGACATGGGCGCCCTCATCTACGACAGCGTCGATCCGCCGATCCTCATCGAGGACCGTGCGCTCTCCCACCTGAAGGTCGTGATCCTCGCCAAGCTGCGACGCAGCGAGAGCTTCGCGGTCTCCTGGAAGCACCCCGCCGAGCAGGGCGGCCGCTCGACCATCTGGATCCACCCCGGGATCCCACTGCGCTTCGTGTTCGAGGAGTCCGATCCGCCCGAGCTCAACCAGGAGTGGCTCGCGCGGCTCGCCGAGTCGGCCAGCGAGCTCGGCGGGATCGTCCTCACCGCCGAGGAGGTGAGCGGGTAGCGTCAGCCCGCCTGCCGCCGCACCATCTCGCCGATCCAGATCGGCGCGTAGGGCGACGTGCAGTTCGGGGGCGTCGGGTAGTCCTTGAGCACCTCGAGACGCTCGCCGATGTCGATCGCGCGCGCCCGGCGATCCGGGTGGTGGATGCCGATCATCGCGAGCGTCGTGTTCATCTCCCACTGGATGCGCTCGTGCGCGTCGCGCATGCCGGCCTCGATCTCGTCGAGCAGCGCGTCGAGGTCCACCTGGTCGGGGCGCTTGACCACGGTGTCGGCCGTGAGGGCCCAGCCGGCGCTCGCGACGACCGGGTCGGCGTCGCCCAGCCACATCGTGCGCAGCCGCTCGACGTGCGGGCTCTTCTTGGCGACGTAGTTGATCAGCCAGTCCTGCACCTTGCGCGCGCGTGCCTGGCGGAGCATCCGGTCGATCTCCTCGGCCCTGAACGCCTTCGGCCGACAGATGAGCAGCGCCACCAGCATGGCCGGCGTCACGTCGGTCGCCCACAGCTCGGCCGCGAGGTCCTGATCGGTCTTCAGGCCCTTTGCGACCGCGCGCAGCTTCGTGAGGTTGACGCCGTGGTCATCTCCGTGCCGCTCGTTGACCTCCCGCATGCGCGGATCCTCCAGAGCGGCGAGCTCGGCCAGGACGGCGGCGACGGTCGGAGACACGTGGGCCCAGTGGGGCTCGAACCCACGACCCGCGGATTAAAAGTCCGATGCTCTGCCAACTGAGCTATAGGCCCGCCTCTACTCTACGCGGGGCGGCTGGCGCCCGGCCGCACCCCGGCCGGAGGCCCGGGCGTACCCTGGATCGATGACCGACGACTTCCACAAGCCCGTGCGGCGTCCGTCGGAGACCTTCGACCGGCTGTACGCGGCGGAGGATCCCGCGGAGGTGTCGCGCGCCGCCCACTCCACCGCGGCCGCCCTCCTCTCGCGCGTGCGCGAGGAGCGCGATCCCGAGGCCGTCGACCGGCTGGTCGGGTTCACGTCGCGCCACGGCATCGACGACATCGCCGAGCTGTGGTCGCACTCGCCCGCCAAGAGCCTGCCCGGGTCGCTCTGGAGGCTGTACCTGCTGCAGCTGTCGATCCACGACGACCCCGCCACCGCCGCGCTGCTCTACGACCGCGGGCGCACCGAGCTGCGCTCGACCGACGCCGTGGTCGCCGGCGCGCCCGTGCCGGCCGGCCCCAGCGAGCTCGTCGCCCTGATCGACACCATCCTGCGCGGCGCGTTCCAGGGCGACTTCGCGGTCGCGCTCGACAGGGCCGCCGCGTTCTGCCGCGTCCAGGCGTCGGGCGCCACGCACCTCGCCGACGACTACGAGCGCACCGAGCCGCACCGGTCCACCGAGCTCACCACCCGCGCCCTGCGCCTGGCGACCTACGCCACCGACCTCACCGCCGCCGCCCGCCTGTGGCGCCGAGAGGCCCTCACCTGAGGATCCGGTGGATGTCCCGGACTCGGGAATGCCCGCCCGGAGCGCTCCGTTAGACTCGTATGGCCGGGCCGCAGCAAACCCCGGGCTCCAACTTCTGCCGCCGCGAGCGGCCTTGCGCCGAGAGGCGTTTCTGCGGTCCGGCATTTTTCTTTTCGGATCGGGTTCCCACGAGATCGAACGCTCGCGCCCACGCTTCGCGCGGGCCCTCTCGTTCGAGGCTGAGGTTCCAGCCGGTCGTTGAGCGGAGCGAAGCGGAGTCGAAACGTGCTGAAGCGACCCGGCCGTTCGGGATGGTTCGGCCGCGTTTCGACTCCGGCTCCTTCGTCGCCTCCGCTCAACGACCGAGGGGTGGATGCCGGTCGTTGAGCGCGCGCGGTCGTAGGCTCGGGGCATGACCTGGCGATTCGCCCTCATCGTGGCGCCCGTGCCCGCAGACGACCCCCGCACCGACTTCGCCGACACGCTCGCCGTGATCGATCCCGACGCGCCGGCCCTGAGCGTGGGGGAGCTGAGCACCCAGCGCGGCGACGGGATCTTCGAGACCATCGGCGTGGTCGACGGGCACCCGCAGGAGGTGCAGGCGCACCTCGAGCGCCTCGCCCACTCCGCGCGCCTGTGCGACCTGCCCGCCCCGAACCTCGCGCAGTGGCGAGCCGCGGTCGAGCGGGCGGCGGTCGAATGCCCCGCGGGGGAGAGCGCCATCAAGCTCATCCTCAGCCGCGGCGTCGAGCGCGTCGCGACCGGCCTCGAGGGTCCCACCGCGTGGGTCACCGCCGCGCCCGCGGCCGACATGAGCGTGGCCCGCACCGAGGGCATCAAGGTCGTCACGCTCGACCGCGGCCTCGACAGCGGTGCCGCCACGCGCGCGCCCTGGCTCCTGCTCGGCGCCAAGACGCTGTCCTACGCCGTCAACATGGCGGCCCTGCGCGAGGCGCACCGCCGCGACGCGCACGACGCGATCTTCGTCACGAGCGACGGTTACGTGCTCGAGGCGCCTACCGCGTCCGTCATCCTGCGCCGCGGCGACACCTTCATCACGCCCGAGCCGAACGGCGGCATCCTGCATGGCACGACGCAGCTGAGCGTCTTCGACTGGCTCGAGGAGAACGGCCACTCGACCGGCTACGAGCACGTGCCGGCCGCCGCCCTCGGGACGGCCGACGCGATGTGGCTGGTCTCGAGCGTGCGGCTGGCGGCGCCCGTCACGCTCCTCGACGGCCGCGAGCTGCCCGTCGACCGCGAGCTCACGGCAGCGATGAACGCGTACCTGCTCAGCCCGCGCGACTGATCCGAGGACGACGATGGCCCCTCCCGAAGGAGGGGCCATCGTGCGTCGAGGCGTGGGGCTCAGCCGAAGCGGCCCGAGACGTAGTCCTCGGTCGCCTGCACCGACGGCGTCGTGAAGATCTTCGTCGTGTCGTCGTACTCGATGAGCTTGCCGGGCTTGCCCGTGCCCGCGATGTTGAAGAACGCGGTCTTGTCGCTCACGCGCGACGCCTGCTGCATGTTGTGCGTCACGATCACGACCGTGTAGTCGTTCTTGAGCTCGGAGATGAGCTCCTCGATCGCGAACGTCGAGATCGGGTCGAGGGCCGAGCACGGCTCGTCCATCAGGATGACCTGCGGCGACACCGCGATCGTGCGCGCGATGCACAGGCGCTGCTGCTGGCCGCCCGACAGGCCCGAGCCCGGGCGGTCGAGGCGGTCCTTGACCTCGTTCCACAGGTTGGCGCCGCGCAGCGACTTCTCGACGAGGTCGTCGGCGTCGCTCTTCGAGATGCGCTTGTTGTTCAGCGTCACGCCGGCCAGCACGTTCTCGCGGATCGACATGGTCGGGAACGGGTTGGGGCGCTGGAACACCATGCCCACCTGGCGGCGCACCAGCACGGGGTCGACGCCGTTGCCGTACAGGTTCTCGCCGTCGAGCAGCACCTCGCCCTCGACGCGGGCGCCGGGGATGACCTCGTGCATGCGGTTGAGCGTGCGCAGGAACGTGGACTTGCCACAGCCCGACGGGCCGATGAACGCGGTGACCGTGCGGGGCTGGATGTCGATGGAGACGCCCTCCACGGCGAGGAAGTCGCCGTAGTAGACGTTGAGGTCGTTGACTTCGATGCTCTTGGACACCTGGGTCTCTTTCTTCGGGAAGCGGGAGGTCGGGTCGAGGGCGTCAGCGGCCGGTCATCTTGGGCGCGAAGATCTTGGCGATCAGGCGCGCGCCGAGGTTGAGCACCATGACGATGAGGATGAGGGTCAGCGCGGCGGCCCAGGCGCGGGCGACCGAGGCGTCGGGGTTCGTGCCCTGCTGCATGTACGAGTTGTAGGCGAACACCGGCAGGGTCATCATGTTGTCGTTGAACAGGTTGGTGTTCAGGCTCTGCGTGAAGCCGGCCGTGAGCAGCAGCGGCGCGGTCTCGCCGATGACGCGGGCGATCGCGAGCATGACGCTCGTGGTGATGCCGGCGATCGACGTGGGCAGCACGACCTTCACGATCGTCGCCCACTTCGGCACGCCCAGGGCGTAGGACGCCTCGCGCAGCTCGTTCGGCACGATCCGCAGCAGCTCCTCGCTGCCTCGCACGACGACCGGGATCATCAGCACGGCCAGCGCGAGCGAGCCCATGATGCCCATCGAGGTGCCGGGCCCGATCAGGAGCGCGAACACCGAGTAGATGAACAGACCCGCGACGATCGACGGGATGCCCGTCATGACGTCGACGAGGAACGTGATGGCCTTGGCGATGCGGCCGCGGCCGTACTCGACGAGGTAGATCGAGGTCATCAGGCCGATCGGCACCGAGATGACCGTCGCCGCGAGCGTGATCAGGAGCGTGCCCCAGATGGCGTGCACGGCGCCGCCGCCCTCGCCCACGACGTTGCGCATCGAGTAGCTGAAGAACTCCAGGTCGAAGCGCTGCAGGCCCGCGACCAGCACCGTGAACAGCAGCGAGATGAGCGGCAGCAGGGCGAGCACGAACGCGCTCGCGACCAGGGCGGTCATGAGGCGGTCGACCGCGTGGCGGCGGCTCTCGGCGATGCTCGAGAGCACCGTGATCGCGATGAGGTAGATCAGCATGCCGAGCGCGACGGCGCCCGCGATGTTGAAGTCGGCCAGGTCGCCGCCGGCGCTCGCGACCCCGACGATCACGAACGAGATGAACATCGAGAAGGCGAGCAGGCCCCACGGGGCCCAGGCGGGCAGCTTGCCGGCGGTCAGCGACACGGTCGGTCGCGCGGGGGCGGCGATGGTGGCCATCAGTTCGCTCCAGAGAACTCGGCGCGGCGGGCGACGATCCAGCGCGCCACGAAGTTGACCGCGAAGGTCACGATGAACAGGATCAGACCGGTCGCGATCAGGGTGTTGACGCCCTCGTCGTGCGCCTCGGGGAACGAGAGCGCGATGTTCGCGGGGATCGGGGTCGGGTTGGTCGAGGTCAGCAGCTCGAACGTCACGACGCCCGAGACCGACAGCACCATGGTCACCGCCATGGTCTCGCCGAGCGCGCGGCCCAGGGCCAGCATCGCCGCGGAGACCATGCCGCCGCGGGCGAACGGCAGGACGGCCATCTGGATGACCTCCCAGCGCGTGGCGCCCAGCGCCAGCGCGGCCTCCTCGTGCAGCTTCGGGGTCTGGATGAACACCTCGCGGCAGATGGCGGTCATGATCGGCAGGATCATGACGGCGAGCACGAGCGAGGCGGTCATGATGGTGCGGCCCGTCGCCGACACCTGGCCGCCGAACAGCGGGATCCAGGCGAGCTTCTCGTTCAGCCACACGTAGAACGGCTGAAGCATCGGGGCGAAGGTGAGGCCGCCCCAGAGGCCGAAGACCACCGACGGCACGGCCGCGAGCAGGTCGATGATGTAGCCGAGGCCCGCCGCGAGACGGCGGGGCGCGTAGTGCGAGATGAAAAGCGCGATGCCGATCGCGACCGGCGAGGCGATCAGCAGCGCGATGGCCGACGCCCACACGGTGCCGAAGACGAGCGGCCACACGTAGTCCCAGAAGGAGCGGCCCTGGAGGATGTGGTTCGTGCTCGTGTCGGGCTTGAACGCGGGGAGCGACTGCAGGATCAGGAACGTCGCGACGGCCGCGAGCACGACGAGGATGACGATGCCGGCTCCGAGCGCGGTGCCGGAGAAGATGCGGTCGCCGGGGCGCTGCACCGGCTTCGCCGGGCGGGCGGCCTGAGCGGCCGGCTTCGGGGGACGCCCGGTGCCGCGGGCGGTCGCCTCGGGCTGCGGCGTTGTCGTGGTCATGCGGGCTGGCTCCTCAGACGCTCAGTCGGATCCGGTGACGGGGGACGGGGGATCACGCAGTTCGGTGCCCCCGCGCATCCTCGAAGAGGATCCCACATGGGAATGCGCGGGGGCACCGACTGCTTTCAGCGAGTGATCGGTCAGCCGACCTGGATCATGTCGATCGCGGCGAGGACCTGCTCACGCAGACCCTCCGAGATCGGGGCGGCGCCGGCGGCCTCGGCGGCGACCTGCTGGCCCTCCTCCGACGCCATGAACTCGAAGTACGCCTTCACGAGGCCGGCCTTCTCGGTGTCCTCGTACTGCTCGCACGCGATCAGGTAGCTGACCAGGGCGATCGGGTACGCGCCGTCGGCGGCGGCAGCCGGGTCGACGTCGAACACCAGGTCGGCGGCGCCGCGGCCCTCGACCAGCGGCGAGCTCTCGACCAGCGCGGCGGCGGCCTCGGGCGAGTACTCGATGAACTCGCCGCCGACCTCGACCTTGGCGGCCGTCAGCGTGTCGATCTGCGACGCGTCCGCGTACACGATCGCGCCGTTGCCGGCCTTGGCGGCGGCCACGACACCCGAGGTGCCCTGAGCGGCCTCGCCGCCCTCGATCGGCCACACGCCGTCGGCCTCCCACGTCCACACGTCGGGCGCGGTCGCGGCGAGGTAGTTGGTGAACGTCTCGGTGGTGCCCGAGTCGTCCGAGCGGTGGACCGGCGTGATGGCCAGGTCGGGCAGCTCGACGCCCTCGTTCAGCGCGGCGATGGCTGGGTCGTTCCAGTTGGTGATCTCGCCCGCGAACATGCCGGCGATGGTCGCGGCGTCCAGGTTCAGCGAGTCGACGCCCTCGAGGTTGTAGGCCACGGCGACCGGGGCGATGTAGAGCGGGACCTCGACGATGTCGTCGGTGGCGCACGCGCCGAAGCCGCCCGCGGCGACCTCCTCGTCGTCGAACGCGCGGTCCGAGCCGATGAAGTCCGAGGCGCCGGCGATGAAGTTCTCGCGGCCGGTGCCCGAGCCGGTGGGCTCGTAGTTGACGGTGACGTCGGGGTTGGCGGTCTGGAACGCGGCGACCCATGCCTCCTGGGCCGAGCCCTGCGACGAGGCGCCGGTCGCGTTGATGGTGCCGCTGAGGGTCGAGGCGGTCTCCTCCGGAGCGCCGCTCTCGCCGCCGGCGGGGGCCTCGTTGGCCGCGCAGCCCGCGAGGGCCAGCGCGGTGACGGCGCCGAACGCGGCGATGCTGGTGAAACGAGCGATCTTCACTGTGTATCCGTTTCGATCAGGGATTCAGGGACGTCCCCGCCGGGTCGCAGGGCACGTGGTGACCGTACGAGGGGGCAGTGAAGAGCGTGCGGTGCACTGGTGAACGGAAGGTGAACGACGCGCGTCGATCCCGCGGAGAAGCCCGATCGCACAGGGAATTCCCGGCGGGGGATGCGCGTCAGATCTTCGGCGCGTGGGTCTCGATCGCGACGATCCCCGAACCGGGATTCGTGGACGACACGTGCACGACGCTGAAGGCGCCGAACTCCAGGGCGGCCGCGTCGGCCAGGTAGGAGCCCCGCATGGTGCCGGTCGCAAGCGCCAACTCGGTCAGGATCTCCGGCAGCACCGGGCCGTGGCTGCACAGGACCGCGGGCTTGCCGGAGCGGATGCGCCGGCCCACGACCTGGCGCACGTCGGCGGCCCCGTCCTCCCACGCGTCCTGGCTGATCAGCTCGGTCTCGTCGATCCGGCGGCCGATGGCCTTCGAGAGCGGGACCACCGTCTTGACGCAGCGCACCGCGTCGCTGGAGACGATGCGGCGCACGCCGAACGCGCGCAGCCCTCCGACGATCGCCTTCGCCTGCTCCTTGCCGCGGGGAAGCAGGGGTCGCAGCGCGTCACGCCCGTCCCACTCGTCCCGCGGCACGGCCTTGCCGTGCCGCAGCGCGACGACCGGGAAGGTGTGCAGCACGCCGTCGTCGACGAGACGCTCGAAGTGCTCGAGGATCTCGATGTCGACCGGGTAGCTCAGCCGTGCGTGCGCCTTCTTGAGACCCACCCATTCGATGGCGGCGATCTCGTCGTTCGGCACGAAAGAGCTCTCCCGGATCGCCGCCTCGGTCGCCTCGGCCGACCAGTAGTGCACGATCTTCTCGCGTCCGCTCGGCAGCTTGTAGTGGGAGACGCCGAGCGGCGGGCCGAGCACCGTGCGGATGCCGGTCTCCTCGTGGATCTCGCGCACCGCGGTCTCGGCGAGCATCTCGCCCGGGTCGACCTTGCCCTTGGGGAGCGTGATGTCGCGGTACTTCGTGCGATGGATCAGCAGCACCCGCAGCTTGCCGTCGACGAGGCGCCACACCACGCCGCCGGCGGCGTAGACGGCCAGCGCGGTCATCGCGAGACGCGGGCCTGACGGCGGCGGCGGATGGCGCTCATCCGGCGATCCTGCAGGTCGGCGAGCGGCTTGCCGTCCTCGCCGACGCTGTGCCGGGTCCACACGCCCTCGGGCCCGAGGTGCCACGAGCTGGTGCCGTCGTCCATGGCCTGGTCGAACAGGCCCAGCAGCTCCGTGATGTGGCGCGGCGTCGTGACGCGCACGAGCGCCTCGACGCGGCGGTCGAGGTTGCGGTGCATCATGTCGGCGCTGCCGATGTACACGTCGGGGACCCCGTTGTTCGCGAACGCGAAGATGCGCGAGTGCTCGAGGTAGCGCCCCAGGATGGAGCGGACCGTGATGTTGTCGCTCACGCCGGGCAGGTCGGTGCGCAGCGAGCAGATGCCGCGCACCCAGACATCGACCTTCACGCCGGCGCTGCTCGCGCGGTACAGCGCGTCGATGATCTGCTCGTCGACCATCGAGTTGACCTTGATGCGCACGTACGCGGGCTTGCCCTCGAGCGCGTTGCGGCGCTCGCGGTCGATCAGCCGCAGCAGGCCCTTGCGCAGGTGCAGCGGCGCGACGAGCAGGCGCTTGAACTTCTTCTCGATCGCGTAGCCGCTCAGCTCGTTGAACAGGCGCGTGAGGTCGCGGCCGACCTGCGCGTCGGTCGTGAACAGGCCGAAGTCCTCGTACAGGCGGCTGGTCTTGGGGTTGTAGTTGCCCGTGCCGACGTGGCTGTAGTGGCGCAGCTCGCCCTTCTCCTCGCGGATCACGAGCGCGAGCTTGCAGTGGGTCTTGAGGCCGACCAGGCCGTACACGACGTGCACGCCCGCCTTCTCGAGCTTGCGCGCCCACACGATGTTGTTCGCCTCGTCGAAGCGGGCCTTGACCTCCACGAGGGCGAGCACCTGCTTGCCCGCCTCGGCCGCGTCGATCAGCGCCTGCACGATCGGGCTGTCACCCGAGGTGCGGTACAGCGTCTGCTTGATCGCGAGCACGTGCGGGTCGCGTGCGGCCTGCTCGAGGAACGCCTGCACGCTGGTCGCGAACGACTCGTACGGGTGGTGCACGAGCACGTCGCCCTTGCGGATGGCCGCGAACAGGTCGGCGCGCGCGTCGCTCGACTGCTCGGCCGACTGGAACGCGACCGCGGTCGTGGGGACGTGCGGCGGGTAGTGCAGCTCGGGGCGGTCGATCTTCGTCAGCTCGAACAGCGCGCGCAGGTCGAGCGGGCCGGGCAGGCGGTAGACCTCCTGCTCCGTGATGTCGAGCTCCTTGAGCAGCAGGTCGAGGGTGAGGTCGTCCATGTCCTCGGTGACCTCGAGGCGGATCGGCGGGCCGAAGCGGCGGCGCAGCAGCTCGGCCTCCAGCGCCTGGATGAGGTTCTCGGTCTCGTCCTCCTCGATCACCATGTCCTCGTTGCGCGTCAGGCGGAACGCGTGGTGATCCAGCACCTCCATGCCGGGGAACAGATCCTCGAGGTGCTGCGCGATCAGCTCCTCGAGCGGGATGTACCGCGCGCTCGAGCCGGCCGTGGGAACCTCGATCAGGCGCGGCAGCATGGGCGGCACCTTGAGACGCGCGAACTCCTGCCGGCCCGTGCGGGCGTTGCGGATGCGGATGGCCAGGTTCAGCGACAGGCCCGAGATGTAGGGGAAGGGGTGGGCCGGGTCGACGGCGAGCGGCATCAGCACCGGGAAGACCTTCGCCTGGAAGTAGTCGTACAGCGCCGCGCGCTCGTCGTCGCCCAGGTCGCCCCAGCCGACCACCTCGATCGCGGCCTTCGCGAGCGCGGGCCGGACGTCGTCGTTCCAGACCGCCGCGTGCCGCAGCTGCAGCGCGTGCGCCTCGGCCGAGATGCCCGCGAGGACTTCGCCCGGCGACCGGCCGACGTTGGTGGGCACCGCCAGGCCCGTGACGATGCGGCGCTTGAGGCCCGCCACCCGGACCATGAAGAACTCGTCGAGGTTGCTCGCGAAGATCGCCAGAAAGTTCGCCCGCTCCAGGACCGGGAGGGTCGGGTCCTCGGCCAGCTCGAGCACGCGCTGGTTGAACGCCAGCCAGCTCAGCTCGCGGTCGAGGTAGCGGTTCTCGGGAAGCTGCGCGTCGGGGGCCTCGACGGCGGCGTCGAAGTCGTCGTCCTCGGCGTCGCCGATCCCGGTGTCCACGATGGCGGTGTCGATCATGCGGCCCATCCTGCCACCGTCGCGTGACGCGTGTGTGAACGGCGGGATCAGGACCTCGGGCTCGCGCTGGGCAGCTGGTCGTCCTCGTACACGTTGAAGCGGTAGCCCACGTTGCGGACCGTGCCGATCAGCTGCTCGAGGTCGCCGAGCTTGGCGCGCAGGCGACGCACGTGCACGTCGACCGTGCGGGTGCCGCCGAAGTAGTCGTAGCCCCAGACCTCGCTCAGCAGCTGCTCGCGCGTGAACACCCGCGAGGGGTGCGTCGCGAAGAAGTGCAGCAGCTGGAACTCCTTGTACGTGAGGTCGAGCGGCTTGCCGTGCACCTTCGCCGAGTATGACGACTCGTCGATCGTGATGCCGGACGTCTGGATCCGGCTGCTCGGCTGCTCGGCGCTCTGGCGGCCGATCGCGAGCCGCACGCGGGCGTCGACCTCGGCCGGGCCGGCCGTGACGAGGATGACGTCGTCGATGCCCCAGTCGGTCGAGACGGCGGTCAGGCCGCCCTCGGTCACCACCAGGACGAGCGGCGCATCCAGGCCCGTCGTGTTCAGGATCTTGCAGAGCGACTTCGCGCCCACGAGATCGGTGCGCGCATCCACGAAGATGACGTCGGCGCTCGGGGCGTTCACCAGCGAGGCGGGCTCGGCCGGGATCTGCCGCACGCGGTGGCTGAGCAGCTCGAGCGCGGGCAGGACGGCGCCTCCGCCGGGGGCGGAGCTCAAGACGAGAAGCTGTGCCAAGCGACGTCCTTTCGATGCGGACTGGGGGCCGCACCCTGGGATCGATGCGGTGGGGACTTCCGCATCGTGGACCCATCATAGGACGTGCCCGGACCTCGGCCGCCCCGGGGCGCCGCTCGGGCGGGGCCCCGGGCGGCCGGCATGGGAGCGGTTTCGGGATCGGGGCCCCGTCTTGGACAATGGACGGGTGACGACCCCCGACATGACCCCGGTCCGCCGCTACGCGGGCGCCGCGGCCACGTGGGCGTTCGCGCTCGTGGCGGCCATCCTGGTGAGCATCCTCGTGCCGCTCGAGGCGCGGCTGCCCTGGGTCGCCATCGCCGGCGGCGTCTGCATGATCGTCGCCTTCGCGGCCCAGCTCATCGACGGCCGCTCGGAGGGCTTCATCTTCCGCGTCGGCGTCTCCGTGATCGGCGCGCTGGGCATCCTGGGGTTCCTCGCCCTGATCTTCGCGCTCGCCGCGCTCGGCAGCTCGCTGTAGCTCGCTCGACGTCGAAGGAGCCGGAGCGGCCGGTGCGGCCGGGCGGGTCTAGACTTCTGGGCATGGATCTCGTCGCGCTCGAACTCTTCTTCGTCGGGCTGCTGGGCCTCGCCAGCCTGGCGATCGCCTTCATCTCCGGCGCCGTGGTCTGGAACCTGTTCCGCGGCCAGCGCTGAGGGGCGGCGGCATGATCGAGCTGCCGACCGACCTCCCCGCCGACCTGGCGCCGCTCTCGTGGCTCATCGGCGTGTGGGAGGGCACCGGTGTCATCGACTACGACCTCGGTGACGTCCACTACGAGGGCGAGTTCTCGCATCGCGTGAGCTTCAGCCACGATGGCGGTCCCTACCTGAACTACTCCGCCACGGCGTTCCTGGCCGCCTCCGACGGCACGCCCTCGCGCGCGCTGAACTCCGAGGTGGGGTTCTGGCGCGTGGCGCGTCCGTCGACCGGCGCCGAGCCCGGTCCGGGCCTGCTGCCGCCGCTCGAGACCGGCGCGCCGCGCACGGCCGAGGACGTCGAGCTGCTCCGCAATGCCGAGGGCGGCTTCGACCTGGAGGTGTCGCTCGTCCACTCCGACGGCGTGAGCGAGCTCTACCTCGGCCAGGTCCGCGGCCCGCGCATCGACCTCGCGACCGACGCGGTCGTCCGCACGGCGAGCGCCCGGCACTACGCGGCCGCGACCCGCATGTACGGCCTCGTCGAGGGGCACCTGCTGTGGGCCTGGGACATCGCGGCGCTCGGCCGCGAGCTCGGCTCGCACGCGTCGGCCCGCCTCGCGAAGGTCTCGTGATGACCGAGCGGCCGTTCTTCGCGGACCGTGCCGGCGCCGTCCTCTCGGACGACGGCATCGTCCACTTCGGCGACCCGATGCGCGAGCAGCGCCGGCTCGCGTCGGGGCACGCGATCGCGCCCCGCGACGACCGCGCGGTCATCGAGGTCGCCGGCCCCGACCGGCTGACGTGGCTCGACTCGATCACGTCGCAGGCGCTCGCCGGTCTCGAGCGCGGGCGCGGCACCGAGCTGCTCGTGCTGGACCCGCAGGGGCGCGTCGAGCACGCCGCGGGCGTGCTCGACGACGGCGCCTCGACCTGGCTCCTCGCCGACGCCGGCGACGCCGCGGGTCTCGCCCGGTGGCTCACGATGATGCGCTTCCGCGCGCAGGTCGAGGTGCGGGTGCGCGACGACCTCGCGGTGCTCGGCTTCATGGAGCTCGGCGACGCCGAGAAGCGCGTCGCGCTCGTGGCGCACCGCCCGCACGAGCTCCCGCTGGTGTGGGGCGACCCCTGGCGCGAGGTCGCCGCGGGCGGATGGCAGTACGCCGCCCCCGCCTCCCATCCCGCGGCCGGATACGTCTGGATCGAGGCGATCGTGGAGCGCACCGCGCTCCCGCAGCTCGCCGACGCGGAGCTCGCGGGGCTGCTGGCCGCAGAGGCCCTCCGGATCGAGGCGTGGCGCCCGCGCTGGAGCCGCGAGGTGGACGAGCGCGCGATCCCGCACGAGTTCGACTGGCTGCGCAGCGCGGTCCACCTGAACAAGGGCTGCTACCGCGGGCAGGAGACCGTCGCCAAGGTGCACAACCTCGGCCACCCGCCGCGCCGGCTCACGCTGCTGCACCTCGACGGGAGCGACAGCGTGCTGCCCGAGCCCGGCACGCCCGTGCTGCTCGCGGGCTCGGAGGGGGAGCCCTCCGAGGTCGGCCACGTCACGAGCAGCGCGCTGCACCACGAGCTCGGTCCCGTCGCGCTCGCGGTGCTGGCGCGCCGGGTCCCCGGTGACGCCGTGCTCGAGATCCGCTCGGACGGCGCGCGCATCGCCGCCGCGCAGGAGGTCATCGTGCCGGCCGACGCCGGCGCGACGGCCGCCGTGCCCCGCCTGACCCGGCTGTCGCGGCGCCCGCTCGCGCAGGATCCCGCGAAGCCCGCTCCCGCCGAGTAGGACGCCGCGCCGAATGTCCGACTCGCAGCCGATCACGCAGGCCATCCCGGTCACCTGGCGCAGCCGGTTCTCCCCGAAGCCAGGCCTGGCGAGGCTGCGGGAGTCGTGGATCGCGATCGCGCAGATCGTGCTCGCGGCGACCGCCGCGTTCCTGCTCGCGCATCTGGTGCTCGGCCACGAGGCGCCCATGCTGGCGGCCACCGTGTCGATCTCGAGCCTCGGGCTCGCGCGCGACGCGCGGCCCGGGCGCGTGCTCGAGACCGTGATCGGCATGCTGACGGGCATCCTGATCTCGGAGGCTCTGCGCCTCGTGGTCGGGTCCGGCTGGTGGCAGCTCGCCGTGACGCTCGCCGTCACGATGCTGGTCGCGCGCTTCCTGTCCGCCTCGCCCCAGTTCGCGATCGCGGCGGCGATCCAGGCGGCCATCGCGATGATCCTGCCGCTCGGGCCCGTGCCGTTCGCGCGCCTGGCCGACGGAGCGTTCGGCGGCGTCATGGCGATCGCGGTGACGGCGCTGCTGCCGCGCAATCCCGTGACCGCAGTGCTGCGCGACGCGCGCGCCTTCTTCGCGGGCTTCGACGCCGCCGCGGCGCGGCTCGTGTCGGCGCTGCGCCGCGGCGACCGGCTGCGGGCCGAGCGCGGCCTCGAGAAGGCCCGCGCTCTGCAGGCTCCGCTGGACGCGTGGCGGACGTCGCTGGAGTCGGGCCGCGCGATCTCCCGCATCTCGCCGTTCCTGCGCGGCCGGCGCGCCGAGCTGGAGCGGCACGCGCGCATCCTGCAGGCCATGGATCTCGCGATGCGCAACCTGCGCGTGGTCGGCCGCCGCATCGTGTACGTCACGGACGACGGCCGCCCGCTGCCGGTGCCGGCCGAGGCGATGGGGGAGGTGGCGCGGGCGGCGACGCTCGTGGCGGCCTCGATCGACGACATCTCGCAGGAGCCGATCGCCCGCGAGGCGCTCCTGTCGATCGCCCGTCGCCTGGACCCCGCCGCCATGCTGCCGGGAGCCGGTCTCGGCGAGCAGGCGCTGGTCTCGGCCATGCGCCCCCTGGTGGTCGACCTCCTGGTCGCTACGGGCCTGCCGCCCGGCGAGGCCCGCGCCGCCATCCCGCGCATCTGATCCCCGCGCCCCCTCGAATGGGCACAGGGTCAGCCCGGGCGCACCACGTCCCACGGGACGGTGAGCTCGCCCAGGCGCCAGCGCGAGCGCCCGCCGAGCACCGGGACGCCGGAGGCGCGCAGCGCGGCCACGGCGGCCATCCAGCGCTGCGTGGGGCCGAACGGGGCGAGGGCGGCGGCCCGGTCCCACTCGCGGTCCAGGGCCGCGAGCAGGCCGTGGATCCGCTCGCCCGGCACGTTGCGGTGGATGAGGGCCTTCGGCAGGCGCTCGGCGACGACCCCGGGGCGCTCGAGGTCCGCGAGCCGGAGCGAGATCGTGAAGCGCACGGCGGCGCCCGCCGCGTCCACGTCGATCCAGCTGCACAGTCGGCCGATCTCGTCGCAGGTCCCCTCGACGAGCACGCCGCCCGGCGCGAGGCGCGCGGTCATCCGCTCCCACGCCCCCGGCACGTCCCGCTCCTCGTACTGCCGCAGCACGTTGAAGGCGCGGATCACCGCCGGACGGCGGCCGTCCGGCAGGGGCACCTCGAAGCCGCCGCGCGCGAACGACACCCGCGCATCCGGCGAGAAGACGGTCGCGCCCTGCCGCGTCGCCTCGAGCTGCTCCGAGGCGCGCGCCACGCGGTCGGGGTCGATCTCCAGGCCGTGCACGTCGACGTCGCCCCGCACGCGACGCAGCCGCGCCTCGAGCTCGAGGGTCGTCACGCCGTTCGCGCCGTAGCCGAGGTCGACCACGAGCGGGTCGGGCGCGCGGCGGAACTCCGCCAGGTGAGCGATCCAGCGGTCCACGCGGCGCAGCCGGTTGGTGCCCGTCGTGCCGCGCGTCGGGCGTCCCTCGGGGGCGGCGGACGGGCGCGGGGTCATGCTTCGATTCTGCCGCCGATAGCATGGGGCGCATGGCACATACCCTGATCCTGCTGCGACACGGCCAGAGCGAGTGGAACGAGCTCAACCTCTTCACCGGATGGGTCGACGTCCGGCTGACCGAACTCGGCCAGGCCGAGGCCAAGCGCGGCGGCGAGCTGCTCAAGGAGCAGGGCTTGCTCCCCGACGTGGTGCACACGTCCGTGCTCAGCCGCGCTATCCAGACCGCGAACATCGCGCTCGACCACGCCGACCGGCTGTGGATCCCGGTGAAGCGCTCGTGGCGCCTCAACGAGCGCCACTACGGCGCGCTGCAGGGCAAGGACAAGGCCCAGACTCTCGAGCAGTTCGGCGAGGAGAAGTTCATGGAGTGGCGCCGCTCGTTCGACGTGCCGCCGCCCGTGATCGACCCGGAGGACGAGTACGCCCAGACGAACGACCCCCGCTACGTCGGCATCGACGGCGAGATCCCCGGCACCGAGTCGCTCAAGATCGTGATCGACCGGATGCTGCCCTACTGGGAGAACGAGATCGTCCCCGACCTCCAGGCCGGCAAGACGGTCATCGTCGTCGCCCACGGCAACTCGCTGCGCGGCCTTGTGAAGCACCTCGACGGCATCAGCGACGACGACATCGCGGCCCTCAACATCCCGACCGGCATCCCGCTGGTGTACGAGCTCGACGACGACATGAAGCCGACCGGCCCGAGCCGCTACCTCGACCCCGAGGCCGCCGCCGCGGGCGCCGCCGCCGTGGCGTCGCAGGGCAAGAAGGCCTGACGCGGGCACGGAGACAAGAAGCCCCGCCCGGATGATCCGGGCGGGGCTTCCGTCGTGCGGGGGTCCGCTCAGGCGGCGGGGTGCGCGGGGTGCGCGGGGTGCTCTGCGCCGCTCCAGTCGCCCGTGCTGAGGTAGATGACCTTCTTGGCGATCGAGACCGCGTGGTCGGCGAAGCGCTCGTGGTAGCGGCTCGCGAGGGTCGCGTCGACGGTCGCGCCGGCCTCGCCCTGCCACGTGTCGCTGAGCACCTTCTCGAACACGCTGGCGTGCAGCTCGTCCACGTCGTCGTCGCTGTTGCGGATCTGGTCCGCGAGCGTCAGGTCGAACGTGCGCAGCAGCTCCGTGAGCGTGCGGGCGATCTGCACGTCGAGCTCGCCCATGCGCGTGAAGGTGCCCTTGAAGCCCTTGGGGATGGCGCGCTCGGGGTAGCGCGTGCGCGCCAGCTGG
Organism: Microbacterium lacusdiani; assembly: GCF_054779895.1. Classification (NCBI taxonomy): domain Bacteria; kingdom Bacillati; phylum Actinomycetota; class Actinomycetes; order Micrococcales; family Microbacteriaceae; genus Microbacterium; species Microbacterium lacusdiani. The sequence continues at coordinate 79,790 of NZ_BAAGXJ010000006.1, forward strand.
GCGATGTGCTCGGCGAGGTCGCCCATGCGCTCGAGTGACGCGCTGACGCGCAGCGCGGTGACGACGATGCGCAGGTCGCGGGCGACCGGCTGCTGCATCGCGAGGATCTCGATCGCGTGCTCGTCGAGGGCCAGGGCCAGCTCGTCGATCAGGCGGTCGTCGGCGATGACCTCCTCGGCGAGGGAGACGTCGCTGGTGGCGAACGAGCGGGTGGCCTTGTCGATCGCGATCGTGACCAGCTCCGCGATCTCGACGAGGCGCGCCTGCACGTCCTCGAGTGACTGATGGAAGACTTCGCGCATCGGGGACCTTTCGTGTGTCGCGAGGCGGCGGCACGCGGGGGCCGCGGCTGAGCACGCTTTGATGAGATTGTCCTCAGCGTAGGTGAACGACCGGTGCCGCAACGGTGAACAGTCCGGCGATGGCCCGCATCGTGAGCGGGATCCGTCCGGAACGGTGTTCGCCATGACTTTACTCTTGAGGCATGGACACGACGCAGCTCGCGCTGCTCGCCCTGATCTCGGGGGCGGTCATCGGCGCAGGGGCGTGCCTCATCGTCTTCGCGGCCCTGCGCGCGCGCGAGCGTGCGGCACGGCTCGCGGACGGCAGGATGCCCGAGGGCGTCACGTCCGTGCTGGACGCCATGGACGACGCCGCAGCGGTCGTCGACGCGTCGGGGCAGGTCGTCGCCACGTCGCCGTCGGCGCCGTGGCTGGGGATCGAGCCGGGCGCCCCGCTCGAGAACCCCGGCCTGCGCGAGCTCGTGAAGTCCGCGCGCTCCGGCGGCACGCAGACCGAGAACCTGCGCCTCACCAAGGGCCGGCTGGCCTCGGACACGCGGCTCGTGTCGGCCCGCGCGAGCCGGATCGGCGAGCGCCACACGCTCCTGATCGTGCGCGACCTGTCCGAGCAGGAGCGGCTCGAGCAGATGCGTCACGACTTCATCGCCAACACGAGCCACGAGCTCAAGACGCCCGTGGGCGCCATCTCGCTGCTCGCCGAGGCGATCGAGCTGGCCGCGGACGACGCCGCCCAGGTGCGGTCGTTCACGGCGCGCCTCTCGGCCGAGGCGGACCGCCTCGGCCGGCTGACGGGGCGCATCATGAACCTCTCGCGCCTGCAGGCCGCCGACGAGCTGACCGAGGTCGGCGACGTCGCGATCGACGAGGTCGTGACCGCCGCGGTCGAGGCCCACGTCGTGCAGGCCGGATCGGCGGACGTCGAGCTCGTGCGGGGCGGCGACCGGGGCCTCTACGTCCGCGGCGACGCGCAGATCCTGAAGGAGGCGATCGGCAACCTCATCGCCAACGCGATCGCGTACTCGCCCGGCGGATCCCGCGTGGGCGTGGGGGTGCGCGCGGTGGGCGACGTGGTCGAGATCGCCGTCACCGACCAGGGCATCGGCATCGCGGAGGCCGACCAGCACCGCGTGTTCGAGCGCTTCTACCGGGCCGACCAAGCCCGCTCGCGCCGCACCGGCGGCTCGGGCCTGGGGCTGTCGATCGTCAAGCACGCCGTGTCGCGGCACGGCGGCGAGGTCCGCCTCTGGTCGCAGCCCGGCCGCGGATCCACCTTCACCGTGCGCCTCCCGCTCAGCGAGGCGCCGGTCATCGAATCACCCGACAAGAACAGAAGGCGGAAGCCCGCGACCCCCGTCGTCGGCGCCGTCGCGAAGAAAGGCCGCTGATGACGCGTGTGCTCCTGGTCGAGGACGAGCCCGACCTCGCCGAACCCCTCGCCTACCTGCTCCGTCGCGAGGGCTACGAGGTCGAGATCGCGGAGGACGGTCCGGCGGCGCTCGCCGCGTACCGCGAGCGCGGCGCCGATCTTCTGCTGCTCGACCTGATGCTGCCCGGCATGCCCGGCACGGAGGTGTGCCGCCAGGTGCGGACCACCTCCAACGTGCCGATCATCATGCTCACGGCGAAGGACTCCGAGGTCGACATCGTCGTGGGCCTGGAGCTGGGTGCGGACGACTACGTCACCAAGCCCTACTCGGCCCGCGAGCTGCTGGCGCGCATGCGGGCGGTCCTGCGCCGCACGGCCGACGCGGAGGCCGAGCTGGACGAGCGCGTCCTGGAGGGCGGGCGGGTCACGCTCGACGTCGACCGCCACACGGTCGCCGTCGACGGCCAGCAGATCAACATGCCGCTCAAGGAGTTCGAGCTGCTCGAGGTGCTGATGCGCAACGCCGGCCGGGTGCTCACGCGCGGCCAGCTGATCGACCGGGTGTGGGGCAGCGACTACTTCGGCGACACCAAGACGCTCGACGTGCACATCAAGCGGATCCGCTCGCGCATCGAGCAGGTGCCGAGCGAGCCCGTCATGCTCGTCACGGTCCGCGGCCTCGGCTACCGCTTCGAGGGATGAGGGAACGGGAAAGGCCGCGAGGATCCGAGATCCTCGCGGCCTTTCCGCATGTCCGGGGGAGCGGCGGTCAGTGGCCGCCCTCTTCGCCCTCGGCGTGCTCGAGGTGCGAGCAATCGCTGTGCTCGCCGCCCGGCACGAGGTCGGCGAAGTGCTCGAGGCAGCCGTCGAGCACGGGCACCTCGGTCAGGACGCCCTCTGCGTCGCCCGACTGGAAGTAGACGGGGAGCGTGGCGCCCGGCTTGGTGTCGATGCCCTCGAGCAGCAGCGGCTCCTCGGTGCCGGCGCCGAGGCTGACGACCTCGCCCGCCGGGACGCGGACCGTCGCGGTGCCGCCGTCGAACTCGATGTTGAGCGTGGCGGAGGTGTCGGTGGTGTTCACGAGCGCGGCGACGAGGTTGCCGTCCGTGCCGTGATCGTCGGCGACGATGACCGCGTTGCGGACCTCGATCGCGGCGCCCTCGCTCTCCTCGACGTTCACGCCGTCCGAGGCCGAGTAGACGATGGTCGTGGCCTGATGCGTCATCGATGCGCAGCCGGTGGTGCCCAGTGCGATGACGCCGAGGGCGAGGGACGCGAGGATGCGGGAGTTCACGGAACCTCCAGGTCGAGCGGACCCCGCCGAGCTGCGGGCCCTGCGTGCCATTCTAGGGGGTCGCGCGCGTGCGCCCGATGCCCGGGTCCCCGGCGGCGGAGGAGGCGCGGCGGACTGGCGGGAAACGGCGTGTCGCTGCGGCCGATAAGGGTCGGCGAACCTTAGTGCATGGCCGACTGTGGTATCCTTGAAGTCGCCGAAAGGACACAATTCTATGCTTTTCGAGGTTGGCGAGACGGTCGTCTACCCCCATCACGGTGCGGCCACGATCACCGAAGTCAAGACCCGCGTCATCAAGGGCGAGGAGAAGGTCTACCTCAAGCTGAACGTCACCCAGGGCGATCTCGTGATCGAGGTGCCTGCGGAGAACGTCGACCTGGTCGGCGTTCGGGACGTCATCGGCCAGGACGGGCTCGACAAGGTCTTCGAGGTCCTGCGCGCCCCCTTCACCGAGGAGCCGACCAACTGGTCGCGCCGCTACAAGGCGAATCTCGAGAAGCTCGCCTCGGGTGACGTGATCAAGGTCAGCGAGGTCGTGCGCGACCTGTGGCGCCGCGACCAGGACCGCGGTCTGTCGGCGGGCGAGAAGCGCATGCTCGCGAAGGCCCGTCAGATCCTGATCTCCGAGCTCGCGCTCGCGGAGAAGACCGATGAGGAGAAGGCCGCGTCGGTTCTCGACGAAGTCCTCGCCTCGTAATCCCACACGCTCAACGGGCGCCGCTCCCCTCGGGAGGCGGCGCCCGTTAGCGTTGGAGCGTGACTCTCACTCCCACGCCGCGGATCGCGGTCGTCGTCGTCGCCGCCGGCTCCGGCACCCGCCTCGGGCTGGACGTCCCCAAGGCGTTCGTCGGCCTCGACGAGCACACCATCCTGCGCCACGCGCTGCGGTGCGTGTTCGCCGCACCGGCGGCTCAGGTCGTCGTGGTCGCGCCCGCGGGGCGCGAGGGCGAGGCGCTCACCGACGCCCGCGAGGCCGCAGGCGACCGATCCGAGCTGGTGTCTGTCGTCACGGGCGGCACGACCCGCCAGGCCTCCGTGGCGGCCGGTCTGCACGCGCTGTGGCCGTCTGTCGAGGTCGTGCTGATCCACGACGCCGCGCGGGCCCTGACGCCCCCTGAGGTGTTCGCGCGCGTGATCGACGCGGTCGACCGCACCGGATGGGGCGTGGTGCCGGCGCTGCCGGTGGTCGACACGATCAAGCGCGTGGACGGCGACCGCATCGTCGAGGCCGTCGACCGGGCGCAGCTGGCGGCCGCCCAGACCCCGCAGGGCTTCCGGCGCGACGTGCTCGAGACCGCCTATGCGGTGGCCTCGCAGGAGTACACGGACGACGCGGCGCTGGTGGCCGCGGCGGGGCATCGCGTCGCGATCGTCGACGGCGACGCGCACGGGTTCAAGATCACGACCCCCGCGGATCTCGACCGCGCCCGCGCGATCGCCGCGCCCGTCGCACCCGTCGAGACCGGGCTGGGCCCGCGTCCCTCCGGCCCGCGCGTCGGTGTCGGCACGGACGTCCACGCGTTCGGAGGCGAGGGTGCGCTGTGGCTCGCCGGCCTCGAGTGGCCGGGGGAGCCGGCGCTGTCGGGCCACTCGGACGGCGACGCCGTCGCGCACGCGATCGTCGACGCGCTGCTGTCGGCCGCCGGGCTGGGCGACATCGGCACGCACTTCGGCACGTCCCGCCCCGAGTTCGCGGGCGCCCACGCCGACGCGTTCCTCGCCCGCACCCGCGCGCTGCTGGGGGAGGCCGGATGGTCCATCGCCAACGTGGCCGTCCAGATCCAGTCGAACCGACCCAAGCTGGCGCCGCGGCGCGCGGAGGCCGAGGCGGCGCTGTCGGCTGCTCTCGGAGGCGCCCCCGTCTCGCTCTCGGCCACGACGACCGACGGGCTCGGCTTCACGGGCGCGGGGGAGGGTGTGCAGGCCTTCGCGGTGGCGCTCATCCAGCCCGCCTGACACCGAACCCGGGAACGCGAGACGGGCGCCGGACCGGATGGTCCGACCCCCCTCTCGCGTGAGCGCGTCAGGCGCGCGGCTCGAAGCCCGTGCCCTGCACCAGGCGCGCCGCGGGGGCGGGCGCCTCGGCCGAGCGCGGGTCGAACGACACCACCGTGACGGCGTTGTCGCCCTCGGCCACGATGGGCCACGGCACGTACAGGCTCGTCTGCGGTCCGGCGATGTCGAACCGCCCCAGGCAGAAGCCGTTCACGAACGCGACGCCCCGGTCGACGCCGTCGATGAACCAGCTGGCGCTCGTGCATGACCTGGCCGGTGATGCCCTTGCGCTCGCCGACCATCGGTCCGTAGTTGACGCGGCCGAGCGAGTCCACGACCAGATCGATGCGCACGGCGGAGCCGGCCGGGATCTCGGGCAGGTCCACGGAGAGCTCGGTGCCGGCGCCCAGGATGTCGCGGAGCACCTGCGCGGCATCGGCGGCGTCGCGCTCGGTGTGCTTCTCTCGGCGGTCTCGGCGCTGTCGATGTCGATCTTCCACGCGTCGCCCTCGACCGAGGCCCAGGTGGCGCCGTGCTGCCACGCAAGCGCGGCGTACAGGGCCGGGTCGCCCAGCGTGGTCGCGCCGATGCGGACGTTCGGGTCGGCGGCCTTGACGGCCTCCGCGGCGGCGACGTACTCGTCCCACGTGGTGGGGACCTCGACGCCGTACTGCTCGAACAGGTCGGCGCGGTAGAAGAAGGACAGCACGCCCATGTCGAGCGGCACCGACCAGGTCGAGCCGGCGAACTGCGTCCGAGGGGCGCGTGCGCCGCTCGCACGGCGGCGTCTCGCGCGTGGAGCAGCGTGCGGCGGATCGCCGCCCCGGCGGCACGTACGGTCTCGTGATGCCCCACGCCGAGTACTACTTCGGCGCGGTCATCGACGGGATCCGGGCCGCCGCCGCCGAGGCCGGCACACGCCTGACGCTCGGCGTCTCGGCGTACGACCTGCGCGTCGAGCGCCGACTGGTCGAGGGACTGGTCGCGCGCGGTGCGGACGGCCTGATGATCGCCCCGACCCCCGACTTCGACACGGGCGAGCTCAGCGACGAGACGCAGGAGTGGCTCGAGTCCATCCCGCTTCCGATCGTGCTCGTCGAGCGCCCCGTCCGCCCGGGCGGCCGCGCGTCGCAGTTCGACGGCGTGTGCTCCGCGCACGGCGTCGGGGCCGCGAACGCGGTGCGCCACCTGGTCGAGCTCGGGCACACGCGGATCGCGCTGGTCGCGGTGAAGGGCCCGAACACGCCGCTCGTCGCCGACGGCTACCGCGACGCGATCGCGCACTGCGGCGTGGAGTCGGTGGGGGAGGCGTACGAGAACCTCGCCGACCTGCCCGCCCTCGACGCCGAGGTCGCGTCGCTGATCGAGCGCGGCGCCACCGGACTTCTGATCCACAACGACCAGCTCGCGATGCGGCTGCTCGGGCGCCTCGAGGCCTTCGGGCGCCGCGTCCCCGACCGGCTGTCGGTGGTCTGCTACGACGACATCAGCGCGGAGCTGGCCCAGCCGGCGCTCACGGCCGTGGCCCCGCAGAAGGAGCAGGTCGGCCGCCGGGCGTTCGCGCTCCTGGCGAACCGGGTCGCGCGCGGCGCGGAGGCCGGCGGCGTGCAGCACGTGGCGCTCGTGCCGGAGCTGCGCGTGCGCGACTCCACGCGCGTCCCCGCCTGAGCGGGCCGCCGGGACGAGTCGCGCGTCAGAGCGCGCGCGTCATGAACGTGGACAGCGGGTCCTCGGCGTAGCCGTCGAACGGACCGCACTCCACGAAGCCCTCCGCCGCGTAGAGGCGGCGCGCGGGGACGAAGCCGTCGTCGCTGCCGGTCTCGAGCCACAGCGAGGACAGGCCGACGGCGCGCGCCTCCGCGACGATGTGGCGCAGGAGCGCCCGGGCCACGCCGCGGCCGAGGAACGCGTCGGCGGTGCGGAAGGACTTGAGCTCGCCGCGGTCCGACGGCGCGCCGTGCGCGTCCCGCAGGCGCTTGAGGGCGGCGATGCCGGCGATCCGCTCGTCGATCCACGCACTCCAGACCATGACGTCCGGGGAGCGCAGGGCGTCGAGATCCAGGGCGTGGACGCTCTCGGCCGGCGTGTTGGCGTGCATCTGCGCGTGATGGTGCGCGATCAGCGCGCGCGTCGGCTCTCCCGACAGGTCGTCGATCCGGATCTCGATGCCGGCGGACATCAGCCCTCCACCGCGAACGGCTCGGGATCGCGCGGTGCGCGCGAGCCCCACGCCAGCAGCGCGAGCCCGGCGCCCAGCACCACGAGTCCGACCACCGAGAGCGGGGCGAGGCGCTCGGCCAGCACCACGACGCCCAGGATGCTCGCGGTCAGCGGCTCGCCCAGGGTGAGCGTCGCGGCGGTCGCGGCCTTCAGGCCGCCCAGGCCCCACGTGAACAGCCCGTAGGCCACCGTGATGGTGGCGAGGCCGAGCCACAGCGCCATGCCCGCGCCGGCGGGATCCGTCAGCCAGGCGACATCCGTGAACGGCAGCGCGACCAGCGCGATCGCGGCGGAGCCGCCGCCCATCGCCCCGACCACCGTGAGCGGATGCCATCCGGCGTCGAGCAGCCGGCGCTGCGCGACGGCGATCACGGCGAACGACGCCCCCGCCCCGAGCGCGGCGGCGATGCCGACCGCGTCCGCGGAGCCGCCCGCGCTGCCGCCGAAGCCGAGGAGGGCGACGCCGAGCGTCGACAGCGCGGTCGCGGAGCCCCACAGCAGGCCCGGCGCCGTGCGGGTCAGCGCCCACTCGAGCAGGCCCGCGAGGACGGGCGCCGAGCCCAGGGCGATGACCGTGCTCACGGCGACGCCGTTGAGCGACGTGCCGAGGAAGAACAGCGGCTGGTACACGAACAGCGACACGGCGGTGGCGGCCATGAGCGCGACGGCCCCAGGGGTCAGCCGGGGACGGGGCGCGTCCGGCCGGAGCGCACGGCGGCGCCGCGCGGCGATCGCGGTGACGAGCGCGAGCGCCGTGCCGCCGATCAGGAGGCGCATCACGCCGACCGAGAACGGCGTGGTGTCGTCGGGGCCGAGAGCCTGCGACGTGCCGGTCGTGCCGAACAGCAGCGCCGCGACGAGCACGGCGATCACGGCGGCGCCGGAGGACGGGGATCCGGAGGAGGGCGACGGCACGCTCTCGATTCTGTCGCATCCCGCGACCCGCGCCGCCCGGCCCCGATCCGGAGTGCCGGGTGAGCAGGGCTTTCGCATGTGCCGCCCCGTAGTCTTGACGCGTGACCGTCCGCATCTACGACTCCCGCGCCCAGGCCCTGCGCGACTTCGTCCCGCTCATCCCCGGGAACGTGACGATGTACGTGTGCGGACCCACCGTGCAGTCGGGCCCGCACGTCGGTCACCTCCGCGGAGCGCTCGCGTTCGATCTGCTGCGGCGCTGGCTCGCGCACCGCTTCGGCCGGGTCACGCTCGTCCGCAACGTCACCGACATCGACGACAAGGTGCTCGACAACGCGACGCCCGACGAGCCCTGGTGGGCCCTGGCGTACCGCATCGAGCAGGAGTTCTCGGCGGCATATGCCGCGATCGGCATCCTTCCTCCCACGTACGAGCCGCGCGCGACCGCGTCCATCCCGCAGATGCAGGAGATCATCGCGCGGCTGATCGAGCGCGGCCACGCGTACGCCTCGGCGGGCGACGTGTACTTCGACGTGCGCTCGTGGCCGGAGTACGGCTCGCTCACGCGCCAGTCGCTCGATGCCATGGAGCCGGCCGCCGACGCGGACCCGCGCGGCAAGCGCGACCCGCGTGACTTCGCCCTGTGGAAGGGCGCCAAGCCGGGTGAGCCGGCGGATGCCACGTGGGACTCCCCGTGGGGCCCGGGGCGCCCCGGCTGGCACATCGAGTGCTCCGCGATGTCCCGCCGGTACCTCGGACCCGAGTTCGACATCCACGGCGGCGGCCTCGACCTGCGCTTCCCGCACCACGAGAACGAGATCGCCCAGTCGACCGCCGCGGGCGACGCGTTCGCGCGCTTCTGGGTGCACAACGGGCTCGTCACGGTCGAGGGCCAGAAGATGTCGAAGTCGCTCGGCAACTTCACGCTCGCGGCCGACCTGCTCGAGCGGCGTCCCGCGCCCGTCGTCCGCTACGCGCTGGCCGCCGCGCACTACCGCTCGAGCCTCGACATCTCGGATCGCGCGCTCGACGAGGCCGCCTCGGCCCTCGAGCGCATCACGGGCTTCCTCGAGCGCGCCGCGCGCACGCTGGGAGACCCGGATGCCGCCGCCGACGTCCCCGAGGCGTTCGGGGCCGCGATGGACGACGACCTCGGGATCCCCCAGGCGCTCGCCGTGGTGCACGACGTCGTCCGGGCCGGGAACACGGCCCTCGACGCGGGCGACCGCGCCGCCCTGCGCGCCGCCTATGACGGCGTGGCCGCCATGGTCCGCGTGCTCGGCCTCGACGCGGTCGCGGCGGAGCCGGGGGCGTCGCGGTCGGACGCCGCGCTCGCGGCGCTCGTCGACGCGCTGATCTCGCAGCGGGCCGAGGCCCGCGCATCCAAGGACTGGGCGACCGCCGACCGCATCCGCGACCTGTTCGCGGCCGCGGGCGTCGCCCTCGAAGACACAACTGACGGAACAGTCTGGAGTATCAATGGTTAAGCCTGGCCGCCCCGGCGCAAGCCGCGGGAAGAAGAAGGGCCCCGTCAAGGGCACCGGCGGTCACAGCCGCAAGGCGCTCGAGGGCAAGGGGCCCACCCCGAAGGCCGAGGACCGCGTCTATCACGTGGCCCACAAGCGCAAGCAGGCCGCGGAGCGCCTCGCCGCGAAGCGCGGCCAGACGCAGAAGCCCACGCGCGCCCCGCGCGCGAAGGGCGACAGCGACATCGAGTTCGTCACCGGCCGCAACTCGGTGCTCGAGGCGCTGCGCGCCAAGATCCCCGCGACGGCCTTCTACATCGCCCAGCGCGTGGAGATGGACGACCGCGTCAAGGAGATGCTCGCGATCGCGAAGAACCGCGAGATCCCGATGCTCGAGGTGACGCGCCCCGAGCTCGACCGCATGGCGGGCTTCGACGGCGTGCACCAGGGCGTCGCGCTCAAGGTGCCCCCGTACGAGTACGCGCACCCGCAGGATCTGCTCGAGGAGATCATCGAGAGCGGTCAGACGCCGCTGCTCGTGGCGCTGGACGGGGTCACCGACTCGCGCAACCTGGGCGCGATCGTGCGCTCGACCGCCGCGTTCGGCGGCCAGGGCGTCATCATCCCGCAGCGCCGTTCGGCGGGCATGAACTCCGGCGCCTGGAAGACGAGCGCCGGCGCCGCGGCCCGCATCCCGGTCGCGATGGCGACGAACCTGACCTCGATGCTGAAGGACTTCAAGAAGCAGGGCGTGTTCGTGCTCGGGCTCGACGGCGACGGCGACGTGTCGCTCCCGCAGCTCGCGCTGGCCGACCGCCCGGTCGTCGTGGTGGTGGGGAGCGAGGGCAAGGGCCTGTCGCGCCTGGTCACCGAGACGTGCGACCAGATCGTCTCCATCCCGATCTCGTCGGCGACCGAGTCGCTCAACGCGGGCATCGCCGCGTCGGTCGCGCTGTACCAGATCGCCACCGTCCGGGCGACGCAGGAGTAGTCGCCCGGTGCGGCCGGGAATCACGGATCCATCCACCCGGTTGCAGTGCTCGGAACATCCACCCCGAGGAAAGGGAGCCCATGGCCCGCATCGCCGTCATCGGAGGCACCGGCTACGCCGGCGGCCACATCGTCAAGGAGGCCGCGGAGCGCGGCCACACCGTCGTCTCGGTCGCCCGCAAGGTGCCGTCGACCCGCGTCCCGGGGGTGACCTACCTAGAGGGCTCGCTGCTCGACGCCACCAGCCTGGCCGCGGAGCTCGTCGGCGTGGACGAGGTCGTCGTGACCGTGGCGCCGCGCGGCGACATGGAGGGGCGCGTGCGCGCGGGCATCGCGCAGCTCGCGGAGGCGCTGCCGGACGGCACCCGCCTCGGCGTGGTCGGCGGCGCGGGCGGCAGCCTGGTGGCCGAGGGCGGTCCCCGGCTGATCGACGCGGGATCCTTCCCCGACGAGTTCAAGCCCGAGGCGCTCGAGATGATCGGCGTGCTCGACGACCTCAAGGCGTCGGACGAGAGCCTCGACTGGTTCTTCGTGCACCCCGCGGCCGGCTTCGGCGGCTTCGCGCCCGGTGAGCGCACCGGCTCGTACCGCACGGGCGGCGAGGTGCTGGTGACGGGCGAGGACGGCCAGTCCTACATCTCCGGCGACGACTTCGCGGTCGCGGTCGTCGACGAGATCGAGAACCCGCGGCACCGTCGGACGAACTTCACGGTCGGCTACTGATCCGACCTCGCCACTGGCGCGGCCTCAGACGAGGTCGCGCCAGTCGCGTTCCGGAGACAGCGTGCCCGTCGGCGCCGTGAGCGTCTCGGTCAGCGGCCCCATGATGGTGGCCTCGTCGCGGCGGTGGCGCAGCACGTCGCCGATGTAGCTGGTCAGGACCTCCGCGAGGGGCACGGAGGCCTCGCGCTTCTCCTCCAGGAACCACCGGTGCTCCAGCACCTGGTGGTAGACCTCGGCCGGCTCCAGCTTGGCGCGCAGCTCGAACGGGATGGCCCGCACGACCGGCTCGAAGGCCTCGGTCAGCCACTCGTGCGCGGCGAGCTCCTCCTCGTCCTCCGAGCGTCCGGAGCGCACGCGGAACTCGTCGAGGTCGTTGAGCAGGCGGCGCGCCTGGTTCTCCTCCACGTCGAGGCCCGTGAGGCGGATGAGCCGCCGCGTGTGGTGGCCGGCGTCCACGACCTTCGGCTGGATGGACACGCGCGTGCCGTCGCCGGTGGTCTGGATGGCCATCTCGTCGATGTCGAAGCCCAGCTCGTTGAGGTGGCGCACCCGCTCGGTGATCCGCCACGCCTCGCTCACCGAGAAGGTCTGCTGCTCGTGCAGCGCCCGCCACAGCGCGCGGTACGCCGACACGATGCCGTCGGCGACCGCGATGGGGTCGACGCCGCCCTCGAGGCGGCCGCTGGCGGCGAGGTCCATGATCTCGCCGGCGATGTTGGTGCGGGCGAGATCCAGGTCGTGCTCGCGCTGGCCGTCGGTGAGCCCGTTCTCGTGCAGCTCGCCGGTCTCGGCGTCCACGAGGTACGCCGCGAAGGCGCCCGCGTCGCGCCGGAACAGCGTGTTGGACAGCGACACGTCGCCCCAGTAGAAGCCGACGTTGTGCAGGCGCACGAGCAGCAGCGCGAGCGCATCCACCAGGCGCGTGGCGGTGTCCGGGCGCAGCGCGTGCGTGAACAGCGCGCGGTACGGCATCGAGAACTGCAGGTGCGCGGTCACGAGCGCGGCCGGGAGGGGGGTGCCGTCCTCCGCCGCACGGCCCGCGATGACGGCGACGCGGCGCACGCAGGGCACATCCAGCCGGTGCAGGCTCCCGAGCATCTCGTACTCGCGCTGGGCCATGGCCGCGGTGGTCTCCTTGACCGCCACGACATGCCCCGACAGCTCGCTGAACCGCACCACGTGGCGCGAGATGCCCTTCGGCAGCTTGACGATCGCGCTGGCGGGCCAGTCCTCGAGGCGCGTGCTCCAGGGCAGCGTGAGCAGCTGCGGGTCGAACTCGGCCGCTGTGATGTGCAGGGACTCCGACACGGTTCTCCAGGGGACGGGGGCGGGAAAGCGGGACGGCGCGGACGGATCCGAGGATCCGCCCGCGCCGCCGGGATCGCGAGGGGTCAGTCCGCGTGGACCGCCGGCGTCAGGCGCTCGCCGGTCTCGAGGTCGAACGCGTGCACGTGGTCCGGACGCGGCGCCAGGATGACCGTCTCGCCCGCGTGCGGGTGGACGCGGCCGTCGACGCGCGCGACGATGTCGGTGCGCTTGCCCTCGATCTCCGAGTGGCCGTACAGGTAGCCGTCGGCGCCGAGCTCCTCGACGAGGTCGACGACGACCTGGAGGCCCTGGCCGTCGGCCGGCGACACGATGATGTCCTCGGGGCGGACGCCGATGGTGACCTCCGAGCCGTGGGCCTTGGCCAGCGAGCCGGCCTGGACGCCGACGACCTTGGTGCCGAAGCGGACGCCGCCCTCGGCGATCTCCGCCGGGAACAGGTTCATGGCGGGCGAGCCGATGAAGCCGGCGACGAAGACGTTGGCGGGCTTCTCGTACAGGTCGCGCGGCGTGCCGACCTGCTGCAGGATGCCGTCCTTCAGCACCGCGATGCGGTCGCCCATCGTGAGGGCCTCGGTCTGGTCGTGCGTCACGTAGACCGTGGTGACGCCCAGGCGGCGCTGGAGCGACGCGATCTGCGTGCGGGTCTGGACGCGGAGCTTGGCGTCGAGGTTCGACAGCGGCTCGTCCATGAGGAACACCTGCGGCTCGCGGACGATCGCGCGGCCCATGGCGACGCGCTGACGCTGACCACCCGAGAGGGCCTTCGGCTTGCGGTTCAGGTAGGGCTCGAGGTCGAGCAGCTTGGCCGCCTCCTGGACGCGCTTGGCGCGCTCGTCCTTGCTGACGCCGGCGATCTTGAGCGCGAAGCCCATGTTCTCGGCCACGGTCATGTGCGGGTACAGCGCGTAGTTCTGGAACACCATCGCGATGTCGCGGTCCTTCGGCGGGACGTCCGTGACGTCGCGGTCGCCGATGCGGATGGCGCCGTCGTTGACCTCCTCGAGGCCGGCGAGCATGCGCAGCGAGGTGGACTTGCCGCAACCCGAGGGGCCGACCAGGACGAGGAACTCGCCGTCGCCGATCTCGAGGTTCAGCTTGTCGACCGCGGGACGCGTGCCGCCCGGGTAGAGGCGCGTGGCGTTGTCGAAAGTGACCGAGGCCATTTCTTCTCCTTCACCGGCAGGTACGTGCCGGACGATCCGTAGTGATGGATGCGACGGCCGCAGCCGCCGCAGACCCGCCTTTGGGTCTGGATCAGTATGGCATGCCCCGGGCGCGGCGCCGCGCGCCGGGCGTGTCGCGCCACCCGCGGGCCGCCCCGGATGGCCGTCCCGTCTGGGTTTCTCCCAGCCGCCCTGACTAGCATCGAGGGCGTTGTCGCCGCGCTCTGCGGCTGACCTGATCCACCTTCGAGAGGTTGCATGTCGAGCGACGAGACGGGCCAGACGCCCGCATCCGGCCCCGCAGCGGACCCGCGTGAGGACGATTCGCGCGGCCGTCGCGAGGCCGTCCGCGAGAAGGCGCAGCAGGTCAAGGCGCGGCAGTCGCGCAACCGCGTTCTGCGCCGGTCGGCGATCGTGCTGGCCGTCGTCGCCGCCGTCGCGGCCATCGCCTTCGCGGTGACCAGCGTGGTCGTTCCGACGATGACCGCCCCGACTCAGAACCCGACGGGTCTCGTGCATGACGGCGTCGTGGTCGACCAGGCGATGCTGCAGGCGGGCGAGGGCGACGCCGAGGACGCCGAGGAGCCGGAGGAGACGCCGGCCCCGGAGGAGACCCCGGGCGCCGAGCCGATCGAGATCCACGTCTACGTCGACTACCTCTCGCAGGCCGCGGGGGACTTCCAGCGCGTGAACCAGGCCCAGCTGACCCAGTGGGTCGAGCAGGGCGCCGTCGAGCTGGTGTACCACCCGGTCGCGCTGCTGACCTCGAAGTCCAACGGCACCAAGTACTCGCAGCGCGCGGCGGGCGCCGCCGCGTGCGTGTTCGAGCACGCGCCCGAGGCGTTCCCCGCCTTCAACCACGAGCTGCTCACCAACCAGCCCGCGGTCGACAGCGACGGCTACGCGGACTCCGAGCTCGCCGACCGCGCGATCGCGACCGGCGCCGAGGACACCAAGACGGTCCGCGCCTGCATCGAGGACGAGGACTACTTCGCCTGGGCCCGCGAGGCGACCGAGCGCGCGCTCAACGAGCCGCTGCCCGGCACCGACGGGGTCACGCTCACGGGCGCCCCGATGATCGTGGTGAACGGCGAGCCCTACGTCGGCTCGCTCGACAAGCCCGAGGAGTTCGCGGCGTTCCTGCTCGCGGTCGACAGCGAGGCGTACCTCGAGACTGCGGCTCCCGAGGAGCCCGAGGGGGAGTGACCCCTCCGGGGCGCGGCCCCGCTCGGTATGCTCGACTGGTCCTCGCGGACAGTCGCCGGCTTAGCTCAGTTGGTAGAGCACCTGTCTTGTAAACAGGGGGTCATCGGTTCGAACCCGGTAGCCGGCACCACTCTCCTTCCCGGTCGCCATCGGATGTCCGGTAGCATCGACGCACTCGATCACCCACCGAGTCGCGGCCGTTCCCCGCGTCGGGCCGACCCCCGTCGCGTCGGCGGTCCTCCACGACCCGCTTCAATGACGAAGGGTGATCCGCATGACCCGCGTGCACATCCGCGAGTTCCACCACGACGACACCGACGCCTTCCTCCGTCTCTGGGAGATCGGCCTCAACGAGGGGTACGAGCCCGTGTACGGGCTCTCCGAGGTGCTGGCGTCCCTCCGCCAGGACGAGGCCGTCGCGGCCGTCGTCGGCGACGAGGTGATCGGCGTCGCGGTCGGTCGCGCGGCGCACGAGCAGGGCTGGGTCGTGTACGTGGGCGTGGATCCCGCGCACCGCGGCGGCGGCGTCGCCGCGCAGCTGCTGTCCGCCCTCGAGCGGCGCCTCGCCCAGCACGACCTCGGCAAGATGTCGGCGCTGATCCCGGAGTCCGGCGCAGGCCTCGACGCGTTCCTCGCGCAGGGCTTCGAGCTGAAGTCCAGTCTGCGCTACGCCGAGCGCCGCATCCCCGTGCAGGGCCGCGACCTGGCACTGCTGCGCGAGCTCGGCGGCCGGCAGCTCTCGCGCGGGCTGTGGGAGGCCGTGGCGGGCATGACGCTCGAGAAGTCGCTGCTCGAGCGGCGCCTCGTGATCCCGCTCGCCCAGCCGGACCTCGCGGATCGATACGGCGTCGTGCCGCCGCGGGCTGTGATGCTGTTCGGCCCGCCCGGCACCGGAAAGACCACATTCGCGAAGGCCGTGGCCTCGCGGCTGGAGTGGCCGTTCGTCGAGGTCTTCCCCTCGCGGCTGGCGGCCGAGCCCGGCGGCCTCGCCGCCGGGCTGCGGGAGACGTTCGAGCGGATCGGCGAGCTGCAGCACGCGGTCGTCTTCATCGACGAGGTGGAGGAGATCGCGGCCCGCCGGCAGGGCGACCCGCCCTCGCCGCTGCAGGGCGTGACGAACGAGCTGCTCAAGATCATCCCGGAGTTCCGCGACCGGGCCGACCGGCTGCTGATCTGCGCGACGAACTTCATCCGCGCGCTCGACCCGGCCTTCCTGCGTCACGGCCGTTTCGACTACGTGATCCCGATCGGGCTCCCGGACGACGCGGCGCGCGCCGCGATCTGGGCCGGCAGCATCCCGGAGGCCGCGGAGGACATCGACATCGCGGCCCTCGTGCGGGCCTCGGAGGGGCTCACGCCCGCGGACATCCAGTTCGCGGCGCGCAAGGCCGCCCAGGAGGCCCTGGAGCGCGCGCTCGCGGGCGGCGACGGCGCCGCGCAGTCGACCGAGGACTACCTCGACGCGCTGCGCGCCACCCGCGCGACCGTCTCGCCCGAGGTCATCGCGGAGTTCGTGGAGGACACCCGGCTGCTCGCGCGGACCTGAGCGTCAGTGCTCGGGCGGTGCGAACAGCCGCTCCCAGCTCCTCAGGTCGGTCGACAGGAGCACGCCGCGCTGATCCGCCAGGACGATCCCGTCGTCGGGGGTCGTCGTCAGGGCGCCGCTCGTGCCGCGGTACTCGGTCCCGGTCGTCCACTCGCCGTCGGCGCCCTGATAGACGATCCGCCCGTCGACCCCCGTGCCCACGAGGCGCCCGTCGGCGAAGGCCGCGATGAGGCCCATCCTCGGCGCACCCGGCACCGGCCGGAAGGTCGCTCCGGCGTCGGTGCTCACGAGCAGCCCGCCCGAGCTCGTGGCGTACACGGTGTCGGGCAGTCCGGGAGCGACCAGGATGTCCCACGCGTCGATGCCGACGCCCTCGCGCCAGGTCCGGCCGGCATCGTCGGACCGATGGAGCACGCCGAAGGCGTTCACGTAGATGCGCCGGGGATCGACGTCGCTGACGGACAGGTCGTGGAAGTCGGCCTCGCCCGGGAACGCGACGTTCTGCCAGGTGGCGCCGCGGTCGTCGGAGCGGATCAGCCCGAGATTGCCCGCTCCGAAGTGATCGGGGCTGTGCGCGCCCGGATGCCCCGAGGCGTAGAACGCGCCGCCCGCGATCGTGAAGCCCATCGCGTCGAAGTCGTTCCCGGCGATGGGGCCGGACAGGTCGGCGTCCTTGTCGAGGCGGTCGAGCAGGTACAGGCCGCCGTGGGTGGCGACGACCAGCTCGCCGGTCTGCGGGACGACGGCGAGGCCGTGGATGTGCTGGAGCGCGCTGGCGGTCGCGTGGTCGTCGGCGGGGGAGCAGGCGGTCAGCAGGGAGGTGAGCGCGATCAGGGCGAGCGCGGCGCGCCCGAAGGCGGGGGCGGAGGTCATGAGAGGCTTTCGGGTCGGGACGGACGGGGAGGCGGCCACCGACGGCTCAGCGGGCGTCGAGCATGCCCCGCATCTCGGCGATCTCGGCGGTCTGGTCGGCGATGATCCGCTCGGCGAGCGCGAGCGCATCCGGGTTCTCGCCGTCCGCCAGCTGCGTCTCGGACATCGCGATCGCGCCCTCGTGGTGCACGATCATCTGCTCGAGGAACAGGGTCGACGCCTCGGCGCCGGCCGCCTCCTCGAGCGCGGCCATGTCATCCTCCGACATCATGCCGTCGCCGTGGTCCATGCCGCCGTGCCCGGCGTCGTGACCCCACGACGCGAGCCACTGCTCCATGGTCTCGATCTCGGGTCCCTGCGCGGCCTTGATGCGCTCGGCGAGCGCGGCGACCTCGGGGTCGACGCCGTCCTTGGCCAGCAGCAGGTCCGACATGTCGACGGCCTGCTGGTGGTGGGCGATCATCCCGGTTGCGAACGCCACGTCGGCGTCGTCGAACGTCGCCGCGGACGCCGCGGGGGTCGCCGGCGAGGCCGAGTGGCCGCCGGAGTGGTCGGTCGTGCCGGTGCCGGTGCATCCGGCGAGCGTCAGGGCGGCGGCCAGCAGGCCGGCCCCGAGGGTGAGCGTGCGGATCTTCATGGTGTTCTCCTCAGGTCGTGGCGAGGGCGCGCGGCGCCCGGGGTCTGCGGGGGCAGGCCCGTCACGTGCGACTGATGGAGAGGATGGTGAGATCGGGCGGGGTCGGCTCCGCGGGCACCGCGACCGAGGAGGGCGGGGGTGACCCCGGGTGGACCGCACGGGAGACCCAGACGGGGCGGATCGAGAGCACCAGCGCCGCGACGAGCAGGGCGAGGACACACGCCATGAGCGTCATCGGGTCCGGCATGCCGCCGCAGTCGCCGCATGGCTCGTCGCTCCCGTCCTGCGGGGTGCGGTGCACGGCGTCGTGCCCGGTGTCGTGCGCCTCGCTCTGCGCGGCGGCGCTGGAGGAGGTCTCCGGCGCGACGGCGGGGGCATGATGGGTCGTTCCGGTGCTGAACACGTGCATGCCGAGCAGGCCCACGAGCACCGCGACGACCGCGAGCGCGCCGAGGAGGAGGGTGCGGACGGCTGTCGCGCGCGGGCGCAGCGCCCGGCCCAGCGACATCAGGCTCATCGCGCGCCTCCTCTCGACATCAGCCTACGAGCGCACCGGCGTGGCGGCCGATCCGCGGCCGGCCGACGTGACGGTCTCGGGGCGCAGGTCCAGGCGGCGCAGGAGCTGCGCGTTGAGCGCGACGACGATCGTCGACAGCGACATCAGCACCGCCCCGACCGACATGGGCAGCACGAAGCCGAACGGCGCGAGCACTCCCGCGGCCAGGGGCACGGAGATGAGGTTGTAGCCGGCGGCCCACCACAGGTTCTGGCGCATCTTGCGGTAGCTCGCGCACGACAGCTCGATCACCGAGATCACGGACCGGGGGTCGTCGCTGGCGAGGATCACGCCCGCGGAGGCGATCGCGACATCCGTGCCGGCGCCGATCGCGATGCCGACGTCCGCCTGCGCGAGCGCGGGAGCGTCGTTCACGCCGTCGCCCACCATCGCGACGCGGCGGCCCTCGCGCTGCAGCTCGCCGACCTTGGAGGCCTTGTCCTCGGGGCGCACGCCCGCGAAGAACCGGTCGATGCCCAGCTCCGCGGCGACCGCCGCCGCGACCGCCTCGGCGTCGCCCGTGATCATGACGACCTGGACGCCGCGGGCATGGAGCGCACGGACGGCCTCGCGGGACTCGGCGCGGACCTCGTCGGCCAGGCGCAGGGCGCCCGCCACCGCGCCGTCGACCAGGACGTGCAGGATGATCGCGCCCTCCTCGCGCCACTCGTCCGCGATCGGCAGCTCGCCCGCGCGCTCCTGGGTGAGCAGGTGAGGCCCGCCGACCTGGACCACGCGTCCGTCGACCACCGCGCGCACGCCGACCGCGGGCGAGGACGAGAAGTCCGTGGCCCCAGGGACGCGGAGCGACCGCTCGGCGGCGGTCTGCACGATCGCGCGCGCGAGCGGATGCTCGGAGTC
This sequence comes from Microbacterium lacusdiani, assembly GCF_054779895.1. Lineage (NCBI taxonomy): Bacteria > Bacillati > Actinomycetota > Actinomycetes > Micrococcales > Microbacteriaceae > Microbacterium > Microbacterium lacusdiani. Next base: position 99,232 of record NZ_BAAGXJ010000006.1, read on the forward strand.
GGCCTCGGCTGCGGCCGCGAGCGCGAGCAGCGCGTCGGGGTCCGTGCCCTGGGACGGATGCACGGCCGTGACGGCGGGCGCGCCCTTGGTGAGCGTGCCGGTCTTGTCGAACAGCACGGTGTCGACCGTGCGCATGCTCTCCAGGGCCAGGCGGTCCTTGACGAGCACGCCGCCGCGCGCCGCCCGCTCGGTCGCGATGGACACGACGAGCGGGATCGCCAGCCCCAGCGCGTGGGGGCACGCGATCACGAGCACCGTGATCGTGCGCACGACGGCCTGGTCGGGCATCCCGAGCAGCGTCCACACGACGGCCGTGATCGCGCCCGCGATCAGCGCGAACCAGAACAGCCATCCGGCGGCGCGGTCGGCCAGGCGCTGAGCGCGCGACGACGACCGCTGCGCCTCGGTCACCAGCCGCTGGATGCCGGCGAGCGCGGTGTCGTCGCCGATCGCGGTGATCTCGACGCGCAGGCCGGAGTCGGTCGCGACCGTGCCCGCGACGACGAGATCGCCCTCGCCGCGGCGCACGGGGCGGGATTCGCCCGTGATCATGGACTCGTCCATGCTCGCCGAGCCCTGTGCGATGCGCCCGTCGGCGGGGATCCGGCCACCGGGGCGCACGATGACCAGGTCGCCAACCCGGAGCTCGGCCGGCGCGACGGTCCGCACCGCATCGCCGTCGACGCGCTCGGCCTCGTCGGGCAGGAGCGCCGCGAGGAAGTCGAGCGCCGAGGTGGTCTGCGCGAGCGAGCGCATCTCGAGCCAGTGACCCAGCAGCATGATCGCGATCAGGAGGGCCAGCTCCCACCAGAAGTCGAGCCCGTGGTGCAGGATGCCGAGGCTCGCGCCCCACGACGCGACGAACGCGACCGTGATGGCCAGCCCGATCAGGAGCATCATGCCCGGCTGCCGCGCGCGCAGCTCGGCCACCGCTCCCGTGAGGAACGGCGCGCCGCCCCACGCGTACATCACCGTGCCGAGCACGGGGGAGACCCAGCCGACCCACGCCGCGTCGGGCAGGGAGTAGCCGAGCAGCATGGCGAACATCGGGGAGAACGCGACCACAGGCACGGCGAGCGCCAGCATGATCCAGAACAGGCGGCGGAAGTGCCCGACATGATCGCCGTGGCCGGTGTGGCCCATGGGCCCGTGACCGGCGTGGTCCATGGCGCCGTGGTCGGTGTGATCCATGGTCTCGTGACCGGCGTGGTCCACGGCGGGCGCCTCGGCGACGGCTTCGCGGGCGCCGTGCGCCCCGGCGTGTCCCTCGTGGTGGTGATGGTCGTCGTGCGGGTGATCCTGCGTGTTCATGAGAACCTCCTCAGGGTGCCGCCGTCGGCGGCGGGTTGCGGGACGTCGCCGGCCCCGCGAATCAGGCGGAGCGGCCCGCGAGCGTGTAGCCGGCCTCGTCCACGGCCGCGGCGACGGCGTCGGCGTCGAGTGGGGCGTCGCTGTCGACCGTGACGGTCGACACGCCGCCCGCGACCAGGTCGACGGACACGCGCTGGACGCCGGGAAGGGCGCTCAGCTCCTCCGTCACGCTGGAGACGCAGTGCGAGCAGGTCATGCCCTCGACGTGCAGCGTCGTGGTGGCGGCCGGCTCCTGGGCGGGAGCGGCGGCCTGCGCGGCGCCCGTGGCGCAGCATGCGCATCCGGCGTTCGCGTCCTTGAGTCCGAGCTCGATCGTTTCCTTCGCCATGACGTGTCCCTTCGACGATGTGCGGTGGCGACACCCATGCTACATACCCCAGGGGGGTATTGGAACCGGCTGGCCGGATTGCGGACTCGCCGCGGCCTCGGCCCGTGGGCTGTGGGATCCTGGCCGCATGCCGTCTCCCCGTATCGTCATCACGTACTGCACGCAGTGCCGCTGGCTGCTCAGGGCTCAGTGGTACGCGGGGGAGCTGCTGCAGTCGTTCGAGGCCGAGATCGGCGAGGTGGCTCTGGTGCCCGCGACCGGGGGCGTGTTCCGGATCGACGTGGACGACGCGCACGTCTGGAACCGCAAGCGCGACGGCGGGTTCCCGGACATCGCCGAGCTCAAGCGCCGCGTGCGCGACCTCATCGCGCCCGGCAAGTCGCTGGGCCACTCCGACCGCGTGGCGGACGGGTCTCGCTAGGAAGGACGTTCTCCACAGTGCCCCCAACCTTCGAACGAATGTCCGAGGGTGGTGGGAGAATGGGGGCATGCCACGGTTCACGGATGCGGACAGCTCGGGGTGGGAGTTCACCCCGGCTGAGCGGTCGCGGACGCGGGAGATCGTGGAGCGGTTGAAGGCGATCCGGGGGGAGCGTGCGGCGCTGGATGCCGAGGAGGCGGCGCTGCAGGCCGAGGCGATGGGCATCGCGATCGATCAGATCGGTCGGATGCCGGATGCGAGCGTGTACGAGTTCCCGGTGCGGTCGATGGCGGCGGAGGTCGCGCTGGCGACGAGGGAGTCGCCGCGGGCGGTGCAGGGCCGGATGGATCGCGCGTACACGCTGGTGACCCGGTTCCCGGCGACGCACGCGGCGCTCGGGGAGGGGCGGATCACGTCCCGGCATGCGCAGGTGATCGCCGAGGCTGGTGCGGACCTCGATGAGGATGCGGTGCGGGCGGCGTTCGAGGGGGAGATCCTCCCGCTGGGGGCGAAGGCGACCCCGTATCGCACCAAGGCGCTGGCTGCGCGGGTGGCGGAGAAGTATCAGCCGGTGTCCGCGACCGTGCGGCATGAGGAGGCGCGGGAGCGGCGGGGCGTGTGGGTGGAGGACCAGCCGGACGGGCAGGCGGTGCTGTGCATCAGCGGCCCCGCGTACATGATCCACGCGGCCCATGACCGGCTGACCGCGCAGGCCCGGGTGGTGAAGCGCGCCCGCGGCGGGTCAGAGGACCCGGCGGTCGCGGCGGACGAGCGGGGCCTGGGGCGGCTGCGGGCGGATCTCGCACTGGATCTGCTGCTGTCGGGCATGCCGTCCGGTCACCCGGTCGAGCAGCACATCAACGCGACCATCGAGGTCACCATCCCCGTCACCACCCTCGCCGGTCTCGACGACGAGGCGGCCCTTTTGGGCGGGTACGGGCCGATCGATGCGGACACCGCCCGCCGCCTCGCGGCCGGCGCGGTGGGGTGGGAGCGGCTGTTCCTCCACCCCGACACCGGGGCCCTCCTCACCGTGGACCACCGCACCCCGACCGCGGCGCAGCGGCGGTACCTGCTGGCGCGGGATGGGACGTGCCGGGTCCCGGGGTGCGCCACGAAGGCGAAGCACTGCGACATCGACCACACCATCCCCTGGTCCAAGGACGGGCCCACCAGCGTGGACAACACGGCCCACCTGTGCGAGCCGCATCACATGATGAAGCACCACTCGCCCTGGGGCGTCGACCAGGTCGGCCGCGGCATCCTCCGATACCGCAGCCCGGCCGGGTACGAGTACTACGACTCCCCGTACCGCATCGAGTACGCCGGTGGGGGCGCACCACCCTTCTGACCTTCGGCGCGGCTCGACGAGAATGGCGTCATGGGTGAACCGACGGTGCGCCGCGCGCGACAGGCGGATGTCGACGCGGTCGTGGCGCTGCGTGCGGAGATGTTCGAGGCGATGGGCATCGCGGCGGGCGACGCCGCGTGGCGAGACCGCGCGCGCTCGTGGTTCGAGGCCCGGATCGACGATCCGCGGTACTGCGTCGCCGTCGTCGAGGTCGGCGGAGCCGTCGTGTCGTGCGCGCTGGGATCCCTCCGCGACGCGGCGCCGTCGCCGCATGCTCCCGAGGGAGGAGACGTGCTGGTCAGCAACGTCTGCACCTTGCCGGCGGCGCGTGGCCAGGGGTGTGCGCGCGCCGCGCTCGAGCACGTCATGAGGTGGGCACGCTCCACCGGGGCCCGGCGCGCCGAGCTGTTCGCGACCGCGGCCGGGAGGGGGATGTACACCGCGGTCGGGTTCACGGAGACGCAGCAGTCCGCCATGCGGGCGCGCCTGCGCGAGTCAGGCTAGTCGTCGCCGTCTTCCTCGGCGTCCTTCTTGGCCTCCTCCTCGGCCTTCTTCTGCGCTTCCTCGGCCTTCTTCTGCGCTTCCTCGGCCTTCGTCTGCGCTTCCTCGGCCTTCTTGGCGGCCTCTCCGTCGGCCTTCTTCCGGGCCTCTTCCGCCTTCTTCTGCTCCTCCTCGGCCTTCTTCTGCTCCTCCTCCGTGAGGGGCTCGACAGGGGCCACGGGAACCTCGGTGGGCGTCTCGCTGGGCGTGACGACCGTGCGCTCGACCACGGCGGAGCGCTCCGGCGTCGGGGCGTCGGCCCCGCCGGCGGCCCAGATGCCCGCCGCGGCCAGGCCGGCGGCGACGGCCGCTCCGCCGATCAGCAGCGCCGCGGGGCGCACACGGCGCCGTGAGGGCGCGTCGGTGAACCGGCCGGCCGAGCTCGCGGCGGCCGGCACAGCGTCCGCGGGCGGCAGCACCGCGGTCGCGGCGTCGTCGCCGGAAGGCATCCGCATGGTCGCGGCGTCCGCTCCGGCAGCGAGGGGAACGGTCGCTGCGGTCCCGGTGTCGCCGGCCGCGATGAGCGGCGGCGCCGCCAATGCGGCGGCGACCGGGGGAGCGAGGCCCGGCTCGCGAGCGAGGGCCGCCGCGGAGCGCGCCACCTCGATCGCGGTGGGTCGCTCGGCCGGGTCGAGGGCGGTCATCCGGGTCAGCAGGCCCGCCCAGGGGGCCGGGACCGAATCGGGGATGACCGGGGGTGTCGACTGTCGGGCGGCGAGCGCCTCGACCGGCGTGGACCGCGGGAACGCGCGCTGCCCGGTGAGCGCCTCGAGGAGCACCAGTCCCAGCGAGTACACGTCCGACGCGGGCGTGGGGTCCGCGCCCCGCGCCTGCTCGGGGGACAGGTAGGCGGCGGTGCCGACCACCATCCCGGGCGTGGTCAGGCGGGCGCCGTCGAGCAGGTACGCGATGCCGAAGTCGGCGAGCTTCGCGCGGAACGCGCGGCCGGGCACGTTCGTCTGCGCCAGCAGGACGTTGGACGGCTTCACGTCGCGATGCACGATCCCCGCCGCGTGCACGACGTGCAGCGCCTCCGCGAGCTCGGCCGCCAGCTGGGTCGCGTCGACGGGGGACAGCGGCCCGTGCTCGAGTCGCGCGCTCAGCGTCGGGCCCTCGACGAACTCCATCACCAGGTAGTCGGGGCGCCCCGGGGTGAGCTGCGCGTCGAACAGCGTCACGAGCGACGGGTGGCTGAGCGAGGCGAGCACCGCGACCTCGCCGCGCGCGCGAGCGATGGCCGAGGCGTCCTCGACGTCGGGGTGCACCATCTTGATCGCGACGGTCCGGCCCAGCGCGATGTCCTCCGCGCGGTACACGCGGCCCATCCCGCCGGTGCCGACGCACTCGCCCAGCCGGTAGCGGCCGTCGAGCAGCTGCTCGGTCGGGGTCTCGTCGGGGGTCTCGGTCACGGGGATTCCTCCTCGCCGCACGTCGGGCCATGCGGCTTGCGGCCGAATCTACCCGCTCGAACCTGGACGGTCGTCCGCCTTGCCAGCCGCCGCGTCGCCGTCCGCGCCCTCGTCCGGCACCCATCGCAGCAGGTCGCCGGGCTGGCAGTCGAGCACCTGGCACAGCGCGTCGAGGGTCGTGAACCGCACGGCCTTGGCGCGGCCGTTCTTCAGCACCGCGAGGTTGGCGGGCGTGATCCCCACCCGCTCGGCGAGCGTGCCGACCGCCATCTTGCGGCGAGCGAGCATGACGTCGACGTCGACGATGATCGGCATCAGATCACCTCGTCCAGCTCCGACCGCAGGGCCCGCGCCTCGGCGTCGCGGTCGATCGCCTGCTGCAGCAGCTGCCGCATCACCACGACCAGCAGCGCCACGCCTCCCGTGACGAGCGCCGCGCCGCACACCAGCGCGACGACGCCCGGCGCGACGTCGCCGGGCGCGACGTCGCCGGGCGCGAGCAGCACGGCGAGGACGAACGTGATCACCGCGTCGAACGCGATCGCGGCGATGATCACATCGACCCAGCGGAACGCGCGGCGCGAGAACACCGAGCCGCGGCGCACCATGCCGAGCAGTCGCCATACGCACACGGCGCACACCTGCAGGCCGAGGATCCACAGGGCGGCGATCGTCACGAGCGCGATCCGCCCCCACAGCGCCTCGCCCTCCAGGTCGATCCACACGAGGGGCAGGATCACGGTCTGCACCACGAGCGACCCCGCGAGCGACAGCGCGATCACGAACTGCGACGCCAGCACCACGTACCTGCCCATGCGGGCCTCCTTCATCGAACGACGAGAGAAATCTATCGTTTTTCGATAAGAGGGGCAAGTGGGCCGCTCAGATGAACGAGGGGACGTCCCGCCACGCGCCGGGGGCCTCGGCGACGCCGTCGCGCACGACGGTGCCCTCGATCAGCCCGTACGGCCGGTCGTCGGCGATGAACACCTCGTTGCGGTTCTCGAGCCCGAACCGCGCCAGGTCGTACGCGAAGTGGTGCTTGTTCGGCATGGCGAAGCGGATCTCCGCCAGCGCGGGGCAGGCGACGATGGCGGCCCGCCCCATCTCGAACAGCGTCTGCTGCAGCGCGAGCGAATGCACCTCGGCGAACTGCTCCAGCAGCGCCTGCACGACCGCCGCGTACACCGCGTCGTAGTCGACGCCGTCGGACACGGCCTCGGGCAGGTAGCGCCAGCGCGCCGTCACGGACGTCGCCATGATCCGGTCGTCGGTCTCGGGCAGCGTCGTGTACTCGGTGCGCGGGTATCCGCGGAACTCGGAACCCGTCGACTTGAGCACCACGAGGTCCTTCACGCCGCCCGTGATGTGCGTGGCGCCGTCCGCGACCTGCACGGTGGCCAGGCGCGTGCCCTGGCCCTTGCGCACGAACGAGTGGTCGTGCGGTCGGCCGGCGACCACGATGCGCTCCCACTCGTGCTGCTCGGCCTGCCACAGGCCGCCCTCGATCCAGTCGAACGAGCCGGTGAAGTGCTCGGCCAGCAGCGTGAGGAAGCGCTCGGGCGATCCGACCCCGTGCTTCTTGGCGAGGGCGAAGATCGTGTTCTTCTGGGTGTCGGTGGCGACGATCTTCGAGTTGTCGCCTGTCAGGAACGACCCGGCGAGGGCCTCGCCGCGCAGCTGCGACGTGACGGTCAGGTCCTCGATCTCGTGGCGGTCGGTGTCCCGGGTGATGCGCACCAGCCGGTTCTCGGCCTTGCCGTACTTGTTGGCGCCCAGGTGCACCGAGACATCCGGCGCGGCGGCTGCGGCGACGTCGGTCACGGTCAGCTCCCTCGGTAGGTGGAGTAGGCGAACGGGCTGAGCAGGATCGGCACGTGCAGGTGCCGCTGGTCGGCGACCGTGAACGCCACGGTGACGTGCGGGTAGAAGGTCTCGACGCCCGCTGCGGCGAAGTGCTCCCCGGTCTCGAAGCGCAGGGCGTATTCGCCGGGCTCGAGCACCTCGGGGCCGAGCCCCGCCCGGCCGTCCGCGTCGGTCTCCCCGGTCGCGATCACCTCGCCCGCGAGGCTCAGGGTGAGCCCCACGCCGGCGGCGGGGAGCCCGGATGTGGCGTCGAGAACGTGCGTGGTGAGCTGCGGCATCATGCCTCCTCGGCGAGGGCGGGGGTCCGGGCATCGGGCGGTGCCGGGTCGTCGAACGCACCGCGCAGGCGCAGCAGCGCGATCTGGGCGAGCTGCCCGGCGGCCTCGCGCCATTCGGTCTCGGGATCGTTGGTGAGGCGCCGCTCCAGCTCGGCGAGCATCTCCTCCGGAGCGCGGCCCGCGGCACGGATCAGGAACACGCGCCCGAATCGGCGCTCGTATTCCGCGTTGCCGGCCCGCAGGCGCTCGGCGACGTCCGCGCCAGCATGGGCCATGGCCGCCTGCTCGCGGCGCGAGTGGCGTGCGTCCGCGCCGGATCCGGCCGGCCGCTCGCCGATCCGGGGGTGGTGCGCGAGCGCCGCGTCCAGGTCCTCCTCGCTCCAGCCGGCGGCCAGCTCGGTCGCGCGCGCGGCGAGCGCGTTGACGGAGGAGTAGGGCCGCCCGGCGACGATCGCGGCGATCCAACGGGGCACGTCGGCCCACACGCGCACGACGCCGGCGGCCTCATCGGCGGGGAGGCGGTCGAAGCGGGCGACGAGCACGGGGCCAGGCTAGCGCGGCGCGTGTTTCGCGACCGTTACGCCGTGAAGTCGGAGCTTCACCCGTCGCCGTGGGCGGTTCAGCGGGCCGGATGGACGATGAGCCAGCGCGCGACGGCCGGCGCCGATCCCGTGTTGTGCAGTCGATGCGGCACGTCGCACGGGTAGCTGATGGTGTCGCCCGGGCGCAGCACCACGATCTCGTCGGTGAAGTCGATCGTGAGCTCGCCGGTCAGCACCTCGCCGACCTCGTAGCCCTCGTGGCGGAACAGCCGGTCCTTGCCGGTCGCGGTGCTGCCCGGCGGGTACACGGACTCGAAGTAGTCGATGCCGGGGCTGTCTCCGGGCGCGAGCCGGCGGAACGTGACTCCGCCTCCCAGCGGCAGGGGAGCGGCGTCCTCGGCTCGCGTGAGCGTGTAGCCGTGCGGCGCGTCGTCGTCGCCGTCGTCGGCCGGCCCGGGGCCGAACACGGTGGCGAGAGGCACGCCGAGCGCGTCGGTGATCGCGATGAGCCGCGACACGCTGGGCTGCATCACGCCCCGCTCGATCTGCGAGACGGCGCTCGTGGAGATCCCCAGGCTCCGCGCGAGCTCGGACACCGAGACGCCCGTGCGCGACCGCACGTCGCGCAGGCGACGGCCGACGTGACCCCGGGCGTCCTCGTCGCCGCGTCCGGATGCGGGCGCGGCCTGCGGGTCGGTGACGGTCACGCGGCCATGCTAACCGCCGCCCCCGCGCGGGACCGGCCGACGATTTACGAGCCCGTAACAGGACGGACTCAGGGCGAAAAGTGTGAAGCGATAACTTCACACTCATTCCTCGTCCGGAGAGAGCACCCCGCTCCGGAGCTCCGACCCCACCGATCTCCCCCGATCCGGAAAGGCTCCACCGTGACTCAGACCACACCGGCCGCCTCCGCGGCCCCCCTCACCAAACCGCAGGACGTCGTCGAGGCCGCCGGTCTCCCCACCGGCTCCGGCAACATGCGCCCGGGCTACGACCCGCGCCTCGCCAACGAGGACCTCGCGCCGCTGCGCAAGCAGAAGTGGACCTCGTACAACATCTTCGCGTTCTGGATGAGCGACGTGCACTCGGTCGGCGGCTACGTGACCGCCGGCTCGCTGTTCGCCCTCGGGATCGCCAGCTGGCAGGTGCTCGTGGCCCTGCTCGTGGGCATCGTGATCGTGCAGGTGTTCACCAACCTCGTGGCCAAGCCCAGCCAGCGCACGGGCGTGCCGTACCCCGTCGTGAACCGCTTCCTGTTCGGCATCAAGGGCGCCAACGTGCCCGCGATCATCCGCGGCGTCATCGCGATCGCCTGGTACGGCGTGCAGACCTACCTCGCGGCCGAGTCGCTCAACATCATCTTCCTCAAGTTCATCCCCGGCAGCGCCGCGCTGCTCGAGCCGAGCTTCCTGGGGCTGCACGCGCTGGGCTGGATCTCGTACGCCATCCTGTGGGTCGCGCAGGCCGCCGTGTTCTGGAACGGCATGGAGGCCATCCGGCGGTTCATCGACTGGGCGGGCCCCGCCGTGTACGTCGTGATGATCGTGCTCGCCATCTACCTCGTCTCGCAGGCCGGATGGGAGAACATCAGCCTCGACCTGTCGAGCGGCGAGCCCCTCGACTTCTGGGCGTCGATCCCCGTCATGCTCACGGCCATCGCCATCGTGGTGTCGTACTTCTCGGGCCCGATGCTGAACTTCGGCGACTTCGCGCGGTACGGCAAGTCGTTCCAGGCCGTCAAGCGCGGCAACATGTGGGGCCTGCCGGTCAACTTCCTGTTCTTCTCGATCCTGACCGTCATCACGGCCTCGGCCACCGTGCCGGTCTTCGGCGAGCTCATCACCGACCCGATCCACACGGTCGAGCGCATCGACCACTGGTTCGCGATCCTGCTGGGCGGGCTGACGTTCGTCACCGCGACGGTCGGCATCAACATCGTCGCCAACTTCATCTCGCCCGCGTTCGACTTCTCGAACGTCGCGCCCCATCGCATCAGCTGGCGGATGGGCGGCATGATCGCCGCGGTCGGCTCGGTCATCCTGACCCCGTGGAACTGGTACGGCAACGACCAGGCGATCCACTACTCGCTCGGCATCCTGGCCGCGCTGATCGGCCCGCTGTTCGGAATCCTGATCGCCGGCTACTACGTCATCGCGCGGCAGCGCATCCACGTGGACGACATGTACACGATGGACGAGAGCGCGCGGTACTGGTACCGCGGCGGCTACAACCCCAACGCCATGTGGGCGATCGTCGCGGCGGGCGTGCCGACCATCGCGGTGGCCATCGTGCCGAAGTCGCTCGTGTTCGCCGGCGTGATCGACGCGGGCTGGGGCTCGATCAGCGACTTCAGCTGGTTCGTCGGGTGCGGCCTGGGCTTCGCGTTCCTGGTGCTGTTCGAGCGCCTGCACCCGCGGGTGCCGACGCTCGAGGGCGAGACCCGGGGCGTGTCGGACGGCACCGCTCCCGACGTGCTCGAGGGCTACCCCGACACCGCGACCGCCGCGATCGCCGTCGCCGAGGCGCAGGCCGCCGTGGCGGCCGCCGAGACCGACGCCGAGACCGATGCGGCCCCGGCCGCCGACCACGTGCCCGCGGCGGCGGGCGCGAAGGAGTGACACCCGCAGCATGCGCATCACGCTGATCAACCCCAACACCTCCCGGGCGATGACCGACAAGATCGCGGTCGCCGCCCGGGAGGTGGCGGGCCCCGACGTCGACATCGTCGCGGTCTGCCCCGAGCCCGGCCGCGGCCCCGCCGCCGTGGAGAGCCACGTCGACGAGATCCTGGCCGGGGCGGCGGTCGTCGACGCCGTGCGCGCCGACCTCGCCGCCGGCGGCTCGGACGGCTACGTCGTGGCCTGCTTCGGGGATCCGGGGCTCGACGCGGCGCGCGAGCTCGTGGACGTGCCGGTGATCGGCATCGCCGAGGCCGCCATGCACGTCGCGGCGCTGACCGGCCGCACGTTCGCGGTGGTCACGACCCTGTCGCGCACGCTCGGCCGGGCCCAGGACCTGCTCGCGCGCTACGGGTTCGAGCGCGCGTGCGTCGCGGCGTACGGGACGGGCATCCCGGTCCTGGAGCTCGAGGAGACGGGCTCGGCGGCGTTCGAGGAGATCCTCGGATGGTGCGAGCGCGCCGTGCGCGAGGACGGCGCCGACGCGATCGTGCTCGGCTGCGCCGGCATGGCCGACCTGTGCGGCACGCTGCAGCACCGGCTCGGCGTGCCCGTGGTCGACGGGGTCGCGGCCGCCGTCGGGCTCGCCACGGCCATGGCCCGGATGGGCGTCGGCGTGAGCAAGCGCGACGAGTACGCGCCCCCGCCCGTGCGATCCGGGGACGCGGGTGTCGACATCCGCGCGGCATCCGCGCTCGGTAGCGTGGGCGCGTGAGCGTCGCTTCGAGCGACCGCGCGGACTCGATCGCCGCGCGGCGCGTCTACGTGGACGGGGCGTTCGCGCCCGCGACCGTGCGCATCCGGGACGGCGCGATCGCCGCCGTGGACGCGTTCGACCCGTCGGCGGACGTCGTGCTGGACGACGCCCGCGTCCTGCTGCCCGGGCTGGTCGACAGCCACGTGCACCTGAACGAGCCGGGCCGCACGGACTGGGAGGGCTTCGCGACCGGCACGGCCGCCGCGGCGGCGGGCGGGATCACGACCGTCGTCGAGATGCCGCTCAACAGCATCCCGGTGACGATCGATCCGGCGGCGCTCGCCGCCAAGCGCGCCGCGGCGCGCGGAAAGCTCGCGGTGGACGTCGCGTACTGGGGCGGCGCCGTGCCCGAGAACCTCGGATCGCTCGGAGCCCTGCTCGACGCGGGCGTCGTCGGCGTGAAGTGCTTCATGGCGCCCAGCGGGATCGACGAGTTCGGACACCTGGACGCGGACGGCGTCGAGCGCGCGCTGGCCGAGCTCGCGCCGCGCGACGGGCTGCTGATCGCGCACGCCGAGCTCGACGAGCACCTGTCCGAGGCGCACGGCCCCGGGTTCCGCGACTTCGTCGCCACCCGGCCGCCCGAGGGCGAGGTCGCGGCCATCCGGATCGTGATCGAGGCCGCGCGCCGCACCGGCGCGCGCGCCCACATCGTCCACGTGGCCGCCGCCGACGCGCTCGACGACGTGCGCGCCGCGCGGGCCGACGGAGTCCGCATCACGGTCGAGACGTGTCCGCACTACCTCACGCTGCGGGCCGAGGACGTGCCCGACGGTGCGGGCACGTTCAAGTGCTGCCCGCCCATCCGCGACGGCGCCAACCAGGACCGGCTCTGGGACGGCGTGCTCGACGACACGATCGCCGCGATCGTGAGCGACCACTCGCCCGCCACGGCGGACCTCAAGCTGAAGCCGGATCTGGGCGAGGCGTGGGGCGGCATCGCGGGCGTGCAGACCGGGCTCGCCGCCGTGTGGACCGAGGCGCGGCGCCGCGGCATCGCGCTCGAGCGCATCCTGCCGCTGTTCACGACCGGGCCCGCGGACCTCGTGCGGCTCGCGGACCGCGGCAGGATCGCCCCCGGCGCGCCCGCGCACCTGGCCGTGTTCGACCCCGAGGCCGAGTTCGAGGTCGACGCCGCGCGGCTGGAGTACCGCAACAAGCTCTCGCCGTGGCACGGCGCGCGGCTGCGCGGCGTCGTGGCCGAGACCTGGCTGAGGGGCGAGGTCGTGTACCGGCACGGCGAGGGCGTGCTCGCGCGGTCCGGGCGGGATGTGCTGGCGGGAGGAGCGGAGTGAACGAAGAGATCCAGCGGAACCGGTTCGGCGTCGGGGCGGACGTCCCGGCGTTCGCGGACGTGCCGATCCTGCAGCCGGGGGAGGGCGTGCCGGACGGCGCGGTCTACCTGCCGGCCACACCGGAGACCGTGCTGTGGGGCCGGCTGCCGTGCGCGGTCGATGCGCCGGTGCTCACCGTGCGGTCCGGCGACGTCGTGGTGATCGACACCGTCAGCCACGAGGGGATCCTCCCCGACCAGGGCTCCGATCCGCGGGCCTTCTTCGCGGGCCACGGCGTTCCCGAGCGGGCCGTGCTGCGCGACGCGATCGACATCGCGGCGCGCGTTGCGCGCGATCCGGAGCACGACGGCCCGCATGTCGTCACCGGCCCCATCCGGGTCGAGGGCGCCCGGCCCGGCGATCTGCTGCGGATCACGGTGGAGCGGCTCGAGCCCCGCGTGCCGTACGGCGTGATCTCCAACCGCCACGGCCGCGGCGCGCTCCCGCTCGAGCTGCCGCGCGACGGCCGCACCGTGAGCGTGTTCGCGGCGGTCGAGGAGCGCGACGGCCGGCTCGCGGGCACGATGCCGGCGGTCGAGGGCGGACCCCGCGCGATCGCGTTCCCGCTGGCGCCGTTCCTCGGCACCATGGGCGTCGCGCCCGCGACGGACGAGCGGCCGCACTCCGTGCCGCCCGGGCCGCACGGGGGCAACATCGACGTGAACCTCCTGGTCGAGGGCACGGCCCTGCACCTCCCGGTGCAGGTCGACGGTGCGCTGGCGTACGTGGGCGATCCGCACTTCGCACAGGGCGACGGCGAGGTCGCGCTGACCGCGCTCGAGGCCTCGCTGCGCGCGACGCTGCGCTTCGACGTCCTGCCGCGGGCGGTCGCGCTCGCCGAGTTCGGCGAGGTGACCGGACCGCTCATCCGCACCCCCGAGCACCTGGTTCCGACGGGCCTGGACCGCGACCTCGGTGAGGCGATGCGCGCGTGCGTGCGCGCCGCGCTGTCGCTGCTGCGGGCGCGATGGGGCATGGACGAGCACCTCGCGTACGCGTACCTCTCGGCCGCGACGGACTTCGACGTCTCGCAGGTGGTCGACGTCGTCACGGGCGTGCACGCGCGCATCCGGCTGTCGGATCTCGCCGACGTGCCGCTCGCGGGCGCGGGAGGAGACTGACCTCATGGACACGACGATCCCCGGCGCGGCCGAGGTCCCCGCCGATCTGCTCGAGGCGTTCCTCTCGTACGAGCGGGCCATCCTGGCGAACGACCTCGATGCGCTCGACGGCTGGTTCGCGGCCGGCGACGACACGATGCGCGGCGACGACGCGGGGCTGCTCGTCGGCCACGAGGCGATCAGCGCCTTCCGGTCGCTGCGCGGCGGCGTCGGCCCGCGCGTGATCGAGCGGATGGAGCACCGCGCGCTGGGCGACGGCGTCGCGCTGATCGTGTCGGTCTCGCGCTTCGACGCCGGCGGCCGCGGGCTGCAGACCCAGGTGTGGACCCGCACCGACGCCGGATGGCGCATCACGGCGGCGCACGTGTCGCCCCGCCCCAAGGCGTTCGACCGCGCGATCTGGCGCACCGTGGGGGACCCGCTGTTCCAGGGCGCATGGGACGGACCGCTGTCCGGACTGACCTTCGCGGTCAAGGACCTGTTCGCGATCAAGGGCTACCGGATCGGCGCGGGAAACCCTGCGTACCTCGACTCCGTCAGGCCAGAGCAGAGCACGGCGCCCGCGGTGGCGGATCTGCTGCGCGGGGGCGCGTCGCTCCAGGGGATCGCGCGCACGGACGAGTTCGCGTACTCGATCGCGGGCGACAACGCGCACTACGGCACGCCCCCGAACGGCGCGGTCCCCGGAGCCCTGCCGGGAGGGTCGTCGAGCGGGCCCGCGTCGGCCGTCGCCACGGGCCAGGCCGACATCGGCCTCGCGACCGACACGGCCGGTTCCATCCGCGTGCCCGCGTCGTATCAGGGGCTCTGGGGGCTGCGGACCACGCACGGGCTCGTGCCCCGCCAGGGCCTCCTGCCGCTCGCGCAGTCCTTCGACACGGTGGGCTGGCTCACACGCGACGGCGAGACGCTGCAGCGCGTGGTCGACTGGTGCCTGAGCTACGACGGATCCGAGTCGACCGAGAACGTCTACGGCGAGTCCGGGACGGACCTGCCGTCGCGGTTCGCGGTGCCCGAGGAGGTGCTCGACGCCGTCGAGCCCGCCACGCGCGAGGCGTTCGAGGCGCTGCTCGCCGGGATGGGCGCCGACGTCGAGCGCATCCGCATCGGCGACCTCGCCGGATACCAGGAGCCGTTCCGCGTGGTGCAGGGCGCCGAGGCGTGGCGCAACGACGGCGACTGGCTGCGCGAGCATCCCGGCGCGGTCGGCGCCGCGGTGGCCGAGCGCTTCCGCGCGGCCGCCGCGATCACGCCCGAGCAGGAGAGCACGGCGCGCGCCGCGCTCGGGCCGCTCAAGGAGCGCATCGACGCGATCGTGGGCGACGCGGTCCTGATCATGCCGACCGTTCCAGGGCCGGCCCCGATGCGCACCGCCGACGGCGGTCGCGTCGACGCCGTGCGCACCGCCACCCTGCGGATGACGACGCCCGTCGCCATCGCCGGCATCCCGGCCGTCTCCGTCCCGCTGCTGACGGTGCCCGCCCGGCTCGGGCCGGCGCCGGTCGGCGTGTGCCTGGCCTCGCGCGCCGGCACCGACATCGCCCTCGTCCGACTCGCCCGCGGCCTCGCCGCACAGCCGAAGGATCCCGCATGACCCTCGACCGTCCGTCCGCCCCCGTCACGCCGCTCGACCCGCCCGCCCGCCTGCTGATGGGCCCCGGGCCGATCTCGGCGTACCCGAGCGTGCTGCGGGCGATGTCCGCGCCCCTCGTCGGGCAGTACGACCCGTTCATGACGGCCGCGATGAGCGACACCCAGGAGCTGTACCGCCAGGTGTGGGCCACGCGGAACGACGCGACCCTGCTGATCGACGGCACGTCGCGCGCGGGCATCGAGGCGGCCCTGGTCTCGCTCGTGCGGCCGGGCGACCGCGTGCTGGTCCCCGTGTTCGGGCGCTTCGGCCACCTGCTCGCCGAGATCGCCGAGCGGGCGCTCGCCGAGGTGCACACCATCGAGGTCGAGTGGGGGCAGGTCGTGCCGGTGTCGGCGATCGAGGAGGCCATCCTGCGCGTGAAACCGCACGTGCTCGCGCTCGTGCAGGGCGACACCTCGACGACCATGAACCAGCCGCTCGACGAGGTCGGCGAGCTCTGCGCCCGCCACGGTGTGCTGTTCTACACCGACGCGACCGCGTCGCTCGGCGGCAACCCGTTCGAGGCCGACGCGTGGGGGGTCGACGCCGCGACGGCCGGCCTGCAGAAGTGCCTGGGCGGCCCGAGCGGCTCGGCTCCGATCACGCTCTCGGAGCGCGCGGTCGAGGTGATCCGCTCCCGGGGCCGCGTCGAGGCGGGCATCCGGGAGGCTGGCGACGAGAGCGCGACGGACTTCGTGCGGTCGAACTACTTCGACCTCGGCATGATCCTCGACTACTGGGGGCCGCGCCGCCTGAACCACCACACCGAGGCCACCTCGATGCTGTACGCGGCGCGCGAGTGCGCGCGCGTGCTGCTCGCCGAGGGGCGCGACGCCGTGATCGAGCGGCACCGGGTCGCCGGCGCGGCGATGCTCGCGGGCGTCGAGGGACTGGGCCTGACGGTGTTCGGCGACGTCGCGCACAAGATGAACAACGTCGTGGCGGTGGAGATCCCCGAGGGCGTGCCCGGGGATGCGGCGCGCGCCGCGCTGCTCGAGGACTTCGGCATCGAGATCGGCACGTCCTTCGGCCCCCTGCACGGCCGCGTGTGGCGCATCGGCACCATGGGGTACAACGCCCGGCGCGACACCGTGCTGACCACGCTCGCGGCGCTGGAGGCCGTGCTGCGCCGCTTCGGCGCGCGCG
The DNA here is from genome assembly GCF_054779895.1 of Microbacterium lacusdiani. Lineage (NCBI taxonomy): Bacteria > Bacillati > Actinomycetota > Actinomycetes > Micrococcales > Microbacteriaceae > Microbacterium > Microbacterium lacusdiani. Next base: position 116,010 of record NZ_BAAGXJ010000006.1, read on the forward strand.
TGGCCGCCGGCGGCGGGGTCGACGCCGCGCTCGACGCGTTCGCGGGGGCGCCCGCGGCACCGGGCGCCGCATCCGGGGCCGCCGGATGACCGCGACCCGGCTGCCCGAGCTCTCGCCCGAGACCATCGCCTCGGCCGCGCGACGCGTGATGGCGCGCTGCGACGAGCTCGCGCGGGTCACGGCCGACGACGGCGCGATCACGAGAGTGCACCTGTCGCCCGAGCACGCCCGCGTGAACCGGCTCGCGGCCGAGTGGATGCGCGAGGCGGGCATGACGCCGCGCCAGGACGCCGCGGGCAACCAGCTCGGCCTGCTCCCGGCCGACGACCCGGACGCGCCCGTACTCATGCTCGGGTCGCACCTCGACACCGTGATCGACGCCGGGCGGTTCGACGGCATCCTGGGCGTGCTGATGGCCATCGAGGTCGTGCGGCTGCTGCGCCGGGTCGACGACGAGGGCCGCTCGCGCTCGCCGTTCCCCTTCGGGCTCGAGGTGGCGGCGTTCAGCGACGAGGAGGGCGCCCGCTTCGGCAAGGCCCTGCTCGGGTCGTCGGCCATGGCCGGCACGTGGGACGACGCGTGGTGGGAACTGTCGGACGCCGACGGCACGACGCTGCGCGAGGCGTACCGCGAGTTCGGCCTGGACCCCGGCCGCATCGGCGAGGCAGCGCGCCGGCCCGAGCAGCTCGTGGGCTACCTCGAGGCCCACATCGAGCAGGGGCCCGAGCTGGACCGTCGCGGCGAGGCGCTCGCCGTGGTGTCGTCGATCGCGAGCGCGCGGCGCTTCCAGCTGCTGGTCGAGGGCGAGGCCCGGCACGCGGGCGGCACGCCGTACGACATGCGCCGCGACGCGCTGCTGGGCGCGAGCGAGGCCGCGCTCGCGGTCGAGCGGATCTGCCGCGGCGAGCACCACATCATCGGCACGGTGGGTCAGCTCGAGGCGTTCCCCGGGGCCGTGAACGTCGTCCCGGGCGAGGCCCGGTTCAGCCTGGACCTCCGCGGCGAGTTCGACGCGGACCGCGACCGCGTGTGGCGGGCGATCTCGCTCGAGCTCGACGAGATCATGGGCCGCCGCGGCCTGCGCTGGCGCGCCCGCGAGGTGCACAGCGCGCCTGCCGTGTTCTGCGCGCCGCTGCTGCAGGACGTCGTGCGCGAGGGCATCCGGCACTCGGTCGGCGCCGCCGCGGAGCCCGCGACGCTGTTCAGCCCCGCGGGCCACGACGGCATGGCGCTCGGCGCCGTCGCCCCCGTGGGCATGCTGTTCCTCCGCAACCCCGACGGCATCAGCCACCACCCCGACGAGTCGGTCTCCGGGCCGGACGTCGCGCTGGGCATCCGCGCCCTCGCCGAGGCCGTCGCGCACGTGGGCGCCGAGCCCCGCTGAGCCGGCGGGCGCGCGGTCAGGCGACCGCGGCGGTGCGCTCGTGGACGAGCTCCGAGATCTCGCGCTTGAGGGCGTTGAACGCGGGCGCCGTGACATCGCGGTCGTCGCCGAGCGGGACGGGGACGACCGCGCGGATGTGCCCCGGCACGCCGTGCGAGGCGCCGCCGGTCATCACCACCACCCGGTCGGCCAGGTACACGGCCTCCTCGATCGAGTGCGTGATGAACACGACCGTCCGGCCCTCCGCGCGCTGGATGCGCCGCAGCTGCACCTGCAGGTCGCTGCGGGTGAGGGCGTCGAGCGCGCCGAACGGCTCGTCCATCAGCATCACGGCCGGGTCGTTCGCGAGCACGCGCGCGATGGCGACGCGCTGCTGCATGCCGCCGGACAGCTCACCGGGGAAGCGCTGCGCGAAGCGCGTCAGTCCCACGGTCTCGAGGTGCGCGTCGGCCGTGGCCCGCGCGGCCGCCCGCGACATCCCGCGGCGCGAGGGGCCGTACGCGACGTTCTCGCGCACCGTCAGCCATGGGAACAGGCCGTAGTCCTGGAACACGACCCCGCGGTCGGGCCCCGGGCCCGAGATCGGCGCCCCCGCGACCGTGACCTCGCCGCCGCTGGGCTCCTCGAAGCCGGCCAGGATGCGCAGCAGCGTGCTCTTGCCGCATCCGCTCGCGCCGACGACCGCGACGAACTCGCCCGCCGCGACGTCGAGCGAGACATCCGCCACGGCCAGGACGTCGCCCGTCGCGGTCGCGAACCGCTTCTCGAGCCCCGCGATGTGGATCTCCGCGCTCATCCGCGCGCCCCCTTCTGGAACACCGGGCGCCGCCCGACCAGCAGACGCAGCACGAGGCTGAGCAGCCGGTCCGACAGGAACCCGGACAGGCCGATGACGATCATCCCGGCCACGATCAGGTCGGTGCGCACGATGTCGCGCGCGAGCGTGATGGTGGCGCCCAGGCCCTCGTTCACGCCCGTGGACTCGCCGAGCACGAGGATCACCCACGCCAGCCCCAGCCCCACGCGCAGCCCGTTGACGATCGCGGGCGCCGCGGCGGGCACCATGACCCGCCACAGCACGGCGGCCCGCGTGGTCCCGAGCATGCGCGCAGCCTCCACCAGCCGCTCGGGCACCTGCCGGGTGCCGCTCGCGGCGCCCAGCACGATCGGGAAGAACGCCGACAGCGTGATCAGGAAGATCGTGGCCTGGTCGCCGATGCCGATCAGCAGCGCGACGAGCGGCACCCACGCGGTCGCGGGGATGGGGCGGATCAGGTTGATGAACGGATCGAACAGCGAGTCCATGACGTAGAAGCGCCCCATCAGCACCCCGACAGGCACGGCGATCAGCGTCGCCAGGCCGAATCCGGCGCCGACCCGCAGCGCGCTCGCGCCGAGGTGCTGCCACAGGGTCGTGCTGAACGCGTCGTCGCGCAGGCCGCCGAAGGCGAAGTCCCACAGCGTCACGGCCACGTCCGCGGGGTACGGCAGGTACCCCATCCGGATGCCGAACGGCAGCTCGAGCTGCAGCTCGCGGCCGAGGTGCCAGAACGCGATGAACAGGACGGGGACGACCAGCCCCAGAGCGATCCGGGCCGGCAGGGACCGGATGCCGCGCCCGCGCCGGCGCCGGGAGGAGCCCGGGGCGACCGGCCGCGTGGCGGGCGGAGCGAGAGTCGCGGTGGCGGTCATGCTCACTCCACGAACGACGTGTCGACGACGTCCTCGATCGCGGGCGCGTCCTCGACGAAGCCCAGCTCGCCCATCTCGGTCGCGAGCGCCTCGAGCTGGCCGAGGTACTCCTCCGAGAGGTCGGAGCGCATCCAGAAGTTCGCGATCGCGGTGTCGAAGATCGCCTGGTCGCCGCCGAACATGCTGACCATCTCGGACAGCCATTCGTCCTCGTTGCCGGTCATCCAGTCGGTCGCGGCCACGTGTGTGTCGACCACCTGCTGCACGAGCTCGGGGTCCTCCGCGATCAGCGCACCCGTCGTGACGAGGCCGAGGTTGACCTTGCCGATCGGCGTCGCGTACGGGTCGGCGAACTCGTGGCCGCCCTGCTCGAGCGCGATCGAGGCGCCGATCTCGACGCCGAAGAACGCGTCGATCGACCCGGACTCGAGCTGCCCGGCCATCTCGGGCGCCAGCACCGTGACGAGCTCGATGTCGTCGGGATCGACGCCGGCCTCCTCGAGCGTGAGGCGCATGGCGACCTCCTGCGCGGTCGTCTGCATGTAGCCGACCTTCTTGCCGACCAGGTCGTCCAGCGTCTGGATGGAGTCGTTGCCGATGAACCCGGATCCGCCGTCGGCGGCGGACGCGACGATCCTGAGGTCGCGGCCCTGCGCGACCGAGGCGATCGTGGGGGTGACGCCGCTGATCGCGAAGTCGATCGTGCCGGCGACGAGCGCGTCGCTGAGGGCCGGCGTGGTGTCGAGCGTGATGACCTCGAACCGGACGCCCTCGGCCGCGAAGTCCTCGTAGAGGAACGGCGCGTAGAAGTGCGGCTGGCCGCGCAGGGTGCCGATCTTGACGGTCGCGGTCTCGCCGGCGGCGCCCGATGCGGCGTCGGAGGACGACGAGCAGCCGGACAGGACCAGTGCCGCGGCGGCGCTCGCGGCGATCGGGATGAGCAGTCGACGGAGGTGCATGGCGGCGCCTTTCGGACGGGGGATTCGGTGGGGATCCGCGGCGCTCGTGCGCCTGCTCCGCAGTCAATCGGCCGCGGCGGTCGAGGCCGTTTCCCGGTCATTTCGCTCACGTAAAACCGTGAAGCGATCACTTCATCCGCCGGGCCCGTCGGGGGATCGCGGTCTCGCGCTCAGGCGCCCTGCGCGAGCCGCCACACGCGCTCGCGCGTGAACGGCTGCTCGAACGGGCGGGCGCCCAGCGCCCGGGCGATCGCGTTGCCGATCGCGGGCGCGACGGGGTTGTACGGCGACTCGCTCATCGACTTCGCGCCGAACGGACCGAGATCGTCGCTCGTCGTCGCGAACAGCACCTCGACGTCGGGGATGTCGGCCGACTGCGGCACGCGATAGGTGCGGAACGCGGGGTTCTGCACGCGGCCGTCCGCGACGACCACCTCCTCGTACAGCGCCCCGCCGATGCCCTGGGCGACGCCGCCCTCGATCTGCCCGCGGCACTGGGCGGGGTTCATCACGAAGCCCGCGTCGGCCGCGTGCACGTTCCGCAGGATGCGCACGGCGCCGGTCTCGGGATCGACCGCGACCCGCACGGCGTGCACGTTGAACGCGAGCGATCGCAGCTCGCCGTGCTCCTCGCCCGAGGCGGTCAGCCCGCCCGCGCCCGCGATCTCCGCGAGCGGCACGACGCCGGCGGGCGTCCGCACGCCGTCGGGCCCGTACGCGCACTCTGCCGCCGGTGCGCCCACGCGCGCCGCGGCCTCCTCGACGATCCGGTCGCGCAGCGCAAGGCACGCGCCGTGCAGCGCCTTGCCCGCGATCGTCGTGCCGGCCGATGCGAACGCGCCCGTGTCGAACGCGACGGCGTCGGTGTCGGCGTGCGCGAGCCGGATCCGATCGGCGCCCACCCCGAAGACGCTCGCGGCGATCTGGCGCTGGACGGTCGTCGTGCCGTTGCCGAACTCGGCCGTGCCCGTCCGCAGCTCGAACGCGCCGCCGGGCAGGAGCGTGGCGGTCGCGTGGGCGCGGTGGCCGCGCGGCGCGAGCGTGGCGATCATCGCGGCGGCCATGCCCTCGCCGACCAGCCACCCCGCGGGCGGGTCCTCCCCGGGCTCGGCGAGCGCGGCCTGCGCGAGGTCGAGGCACTGGTCCAGGCCGTAGCTTCCCCAGACCAGGTCGGCCTCGATCTCGCCGTCCGCCCGGCGGAGCGCGTCGCCCTCCCGCACGGCGTTGATGCGCCGGATGTCGAACGGGTCCATCCCGATGCGCTCGGCGAGCATGTCGAGCGCAGACTCGATCCCGAGCGTGACCTGGCCCAGTCCGTAGCCGCGGAAGGCGCCCGACGGCACGTTGTTGGTGTAGACCGCCTCGGCGTCCACCCGCGCGACGGGCGCGCGGTACAGCGTGACCGACTCGGCGCACCCGTGGAACAGCACCCCGATCGCGTGGTTGCCGTACGCGCCGGTGTCGCTCAGCACGTCGAGCTTGATCGCCGTCAGCCGGCCGTCGGGCTCGGCGCCCAGCGTCACCGACACCCGCATCGGATGCCGCATGGACGAGCGCCAGAACTGCTCGGCGCGCGTGAACTCGTACGCCACGGGGCGGCCGGTGCGCAGCACGGCGAACGCGACGAGGTCCTCCGTGAACATCTCCTGCTTGCCGCCGAAGCCGCCGCCCACGCGGGGCGCGTACACCCGCACGCGGTCGCGCGGCAGGTCGAACAGCGTGCACAGCTCGTCGCGCGTCAGGAACGGCACCTGCGTCGACGAGCGGATGACCAGCCGTCCCTCCTCGTCCAGCCAGCCGACGGATCCGTGCGTCTCGAGCTGAGCGTGGATCGAGCGCCCCGTGCGCCACGTGCCGCTCACCGTGACGGGGCTCGCAGCGAGCGCCGCGTCGACGTCGCCGCCGTAGCCCGCGTGCAGCGCCGCGACGACGTTGCGCCCCGCATCGGCGACGCGGTCCTCGGGCGTGCGCTCCGGGTGCACGAGCGGCGCGCCGGGCGTCCGCGCCTCCTCGGGATCGAACACGGCGGGCAGCGGCTCGTAGTCGACGCGGATCAGTGCGCACGCCCGCTCGGCGGCCGCCGCGGTCTCGGCCACGACCGCGGCGACCCGCTGCCCCACGTGGCGCACGACGTCGTCGAGCATGCGGGTGTCGTCGGGGTCGTCCTGCCGGTGCTCGTGGCGCGCGGTCGAGTACCGGGCCGCGGGCGCGTCCTCGTGCGTGTACACCGCCACGACCCCCGGCACCGCGCGCGCGGCGGCGGCGTCGATCGCGCGGATGCGGGCGTGCGGATGCGGCGAGCCGAGCACGCGCAGGATGAGCGCGCCCGCCGGGACGTCGTCGAACGCGTACGGCTCGAGGCCCTGCACCACCCGCTGCGCCGGCTCGGGCACGGCCGAGACTCCGACACCATCGCCGGCGCCCGGGCCGGTCTCCCGGACCGGTCCGAGCACGGCCGCGCGTACGGCCTCGCGGATCGGCCGGTACCCGGTGCAGCGGCATAGGCTCCCCTTGAGGCGGCGGTCGAGATCCGGGAGGTCCTCCTCGCCGAGGCACGATGCCGTAACGCTCATGCCGGGCGTGCAGAACCCGCACTGGAACCCGAAGCCGTTCGCGAGCGCGTCCTGCACCGGATGCAGCGCGTCGCCGGGGGCGAGGCCCGCGGCGGTCGTGACCGCCCGGTCCTCGGCGCGCACCGCCGGCACGACGCACGAGTGCACGGGCTCGCCGTCCAGCAGCACGGCGCACGCCCCGCAGTCGCCGGAATCGCAGCCGCGCTTGACCGACAGGGCGCCGTGCTCGCGCAGCAGCGTGCGCAGGCACTGTCCCGGCCGCGGGTCGGCCTCGACCGCGGCGCCGTCGATCTCGAGCCTCACGCGCGCGTCTCCCCGGCCAGCTCCGCGCGGGCGCGCTCGGCGAGCACGACCGACACGGCCCGCCGCCAGTCGGCCGCGCCCAGCGGATCCGAGAAGTAGCCCGGCGCGGACCGCACCGCCTCGGCCAGCTCGGTCGCCGAGGGCGCCGCGGGGAACCACAGCACGACCGGGCGCTCGGTGGCCGCGGTCACGACGAACACGGCCGCGCCGTCCTCGTCGGCCCGGCCCGTCACGACCGCCGCGGACCTGCCGAGCTCGGCGAGCGCGATCCGGTGCAGCGTGAAGCGCGAGCGCAGCGTGCGCGCGGGCAGGTCGATCGCGCGGATGACCTCGCCCAGCCGCAGCGTGCTGACCCCGTCCCGCGCGGGGATCTCGGCGACGGGCAGCGTGCGCTCGCCGCCGTCGGGGGTCCACACCTCGGCGGTGCCGTCGAGCCCGGTGGCGAGCGACACCATCGCCGCGGCCGCGAACGCTCGGGCGATGTTGCCGCCGACCGTCGCGGTGTTCCAGATCTTGAACGACGCGAGCAGCGCGTCCGCGGCGACCGGGAACATCCGGGTCGCGGCCCACTCCGCGGGCGCCTCGCCGTCGCGCGCGAACCGGACGAGCCGCGCGATGGAGCACGTGGCGCCGATCCGCAGCCCGGCGGGGGAGACCTCCAGGTCGGGCCACCCCATCGCCGTGAGGTCGACGAGCCCCGTGACTTCGGGCTGGGGCTCGCCGAACAGCCACGTGCCGCCGGCGAGCACGGTCTCGCCCGGCGCCAGCGCGAGGTCGCCGCGGCCGCGCGCGCGGCGGAAGGACGTGACGGTGCTCAGGTCCACGCGGGCCGCCCCTCGCCGAGCGCGCAGGCGGCGTCCGGGCCGGCGGGCGCGGTGCCGAGGGTGCCGTGCAGGGGGCCCTGGCCGTCGCGCAGTGGTCGTCCCGTTCCGCCGTGGCGCGACTGGACGATCTCGGCCAGCGCCGAGAGCGCCACCTCGTCGGGCGAGGCCCCTCCGAGGTCGAGGCCCAGGGGGGAGTGCAGCCGGGCGAGGTCCGCGTCCTCCACGCCCGCGGCGCGCAGCAGCTCGGCGCGCCGCGCGACCGTGCGGCGGGCGCCGAGCGCTCCCACGAACCCGACGGGCAGGGCGAGCGCGGTCGCGATCGCGGGGACGTCGAGGCGCGTGTCATGCGTGAGGACGCACACGGCCGTGCGGGCGTCGACCCGATCCCCGGCCTCGCCCCGCAGGTACTCGGCCGGGTCGCCCACGACCCGCTCGGCCGCGTCGGGGAAGCGCTCCGGGGTGATGAGCGTCTCCCACACGTCGCACACCGTCACGGCGAAGCCCGCCGCCGCGCCGACCCGGCACAGCGCGGCTGCGTGCTCGCCGGCGCCGAGCAGGATGAGGCGCGGCCGCGGTGCGTGCGCGAGAGCCAGGACCGCCGGGCCGTCCGGAACCGGCAGGATGCGCCCCGCGGCGTCGCCCTGCAGCACGAGCCCGACAGCGACGGGCCGGTCCGCCGCGGCCCGCTCGAGCGCCGCGCGGGCCACGTCGTCGCCGGCCCGGACCTCGTACGCGAGCACGTCGATCCGCCCGCCGCACGCCAGGCCCGCGGCGAACGCGGCCTCGTCGGAGAAGCCGAACCCCGCCGCCTGTGCCCGCCCGGTCGCGAGCACCGTGCGGGCGAGGACGATCGCGTCGCCCTCCACGCAGCCGCCCGAGATCGAGCCGATCACCTCGCCGTCGTCGGCCACCGCCATGGATGAGCCGACGCCCCGCGGGGCGCTGCGCGCGACGCCGGTGACCGTGACCACCGCGATCCGCCGCCCGGCGCGCAGCCGGTCGAGGATCACGGCGGCGAGTTCGAGCATGGCGCCACCGTAGTCATGCCGTGTTACCGGACTGCTACACGCCACGCCCGGCGCGTCACGCGCCCGACCCCGCGCCGTGACCTGCGGGTCCTAGACTGCGGCGATGGACCCCGCCCGCGTGCGCCTGTGCGGCCTCGTGCTCGCCGCCGGAGCGGGTCGCCGGTTCGGCGGCCCGAAGGCGCTCGCGCGCGGCGCCGACGGGACGCCGTGGGTGGCGCGCGCGGTCGACGCGCTGGTCAAGGGCGGGTGCGACCGGGTCGTCGTGGCGCTGTCGCCGGCCTCCGCGGCGGCCGCCGCCCTGGTGCCGACGCCCGCGATGTCGGTCGTCGTCGGCGACGCGGCGCGCGGACTGGCCGCCACGCTGCGCGGCGCGCTCGCCGCGGCGGTCCCGGCCGACGGCGTCGTCATCCTGCCGGTCGACACGCCCGATGTGGTCCCCGGCGCGGTTCGCCGCGTGATCGCCGAGGGCGGGCGGCCGCTGCGTCAGGCGCTGGCTCAGGCCGTGTACCGCGGCCGCCCGGGCCATCCGGTCCTGGTCGGCGCGGATCACGTCGCGGCGCTGCGGGCAACGCTCCGCGGAGACGAGGGCGCCCGGGCGTATCTGCGGGCGGCCGCCGCCCGGCAGGTGGAGTGCGGGGACCTGTGGTCGGGGGACGACATCGACGAGCGCGGCGGCGCCCACCTGGGGTCGTAGGCTTGAGGGAGTGAGCACCCCGGACCAGCCGTCGCCGTCACGCCGCGCCCGGGGCCTCGCCCCGGTGGCGGGAGCCATCGCGGTCGGCGTGCTGACGGCCATCCAGTCGCGGCTGAACGGCGGGCTCGGCGCCGCGCTCGACAACGCGATCGTGGCCGCCGTCATCTCGTTCGGATCGGGCCTGGCCATCATGGTCGCGCTCGCCGCGGCGCTGCCGGCGGGCCGGGCCGGCGTCGCGCGGCTCGTGCGCGGCGTCCGCGCGCGCGACATGCCGTGGTGGATCCTGATCGGCGGCGCGGCCGGAGCGCTCACGGTGGGCTCGCAGGGCGCCGTGGTCGGGGTGATCGGCACGGCGCTGTTCACGGTGGGCGTCGTGGCGGGGCAGACGCTCAGCGGACTGATCCTGGACCGCGTCGGGTACAGTCCGGCCGGCGTGACGGCGGTGACCGTGCCGCGGGTGGTCGGCGTGGCGCTCGCGCTCGCGGCCGTGACCGTCTCGCTCACGGGCGGCACGGTCGCGCAGGCGCCGCTGTGGATGCTGCTGCTTCCGCTCCTGGTCGGCGCCGGCCTCGCGTGGCAGCAGGCCACCAACGGACGGCTGCAGCGCGCGACCGCGTCGGCGATGACCGCGACGCTCGTCAACTTCGTCGGCGGCACGGTCGTGCTCGGGGCGATCGCGCTGGTGCAGGCGCCGCTCGTCGGCGTCGCGCCGCTTCCGGCCGACCCGTGGCTGTACCTGGGCGGCGCGATCGGCGTCGCCTACATCGCGCTGTCGGCGGCGCTCGCGCCGCGGATCGGCGTGCTGCTGCTCTCGCTCGGATCCGTGCTCGGGATGCTCGTGGGCTCGCTCGCGCTCGACCTGCTGTGGCCGCCCGCGGTGCCGCCGTCGCCGGTCCGCTCCGCCATCACGGTCGCGGTCGCGTGCGTGGGAGTCACGATCGCCGCGGTCGGCCGGCGTTCCGCGCGCTGAGGCGCGCGGGCCGAGGTCGTCAGGCCTTCTTCTTGGCCTTCTTGCCCGCGGGGAGAGCGGAGAGGAACTTGGCGCCGTCGACGGCCTTGCGGCGCAGCGGGCGCGACCGGGTGGGCTTTCCGCCCACGTAGAGCCAGCCGAGCAGGACCTCGTCCTTCGTGAGGCCGTGCGCCTTGGCGACCGCGCGGTGCCGCGTGTGGCCGCCCGTGCGCCAGAAGACGCCGTAGCCCGCCTCGTCCAGCAGCAGGCTGAGCGCATGGGCGACGCCGGAGGCCACGGCCTCCTGCTCCCAGACCGGCACCTTGCCGCGCCGCACCGACGCGACGACCGCGATCAGCAGCGGCGCGCGGAGGGGCTTGGAGTACACGCCCTTCTTGCCCTCGGCCTTCGCGATCGCGCGGCCGAGCGCGACGCGGTCGTCGCCGCGGATCTCGATCAGCCGCCAGGGCTTGAGCTCCTTGTGGTCGGCGACGCGGCCCGCGGCCGACACCAGCTCGACGAGCTCGTCGTGCGTGGGCGCGTCGTCCGTGACCTTCGACAGCGAGCGGCGCGCGAGCATCGCGGCCCGCGCGCCCCCGACGGCCGCCGCGGTCATCAGGCCGGGGCGTCCTGCTCGTCGCTCTCCTCCGGAGTGAAGTTCAGCGACAGCGAGTTCATGCAGTAGCGGTCGCCCGTGGGCGTGCCGAAGCCGTCAGGGAAGACGTGACCCAGGTGCGAGCCGCAGTTGGCGCAGCGCACCTCTGTGCGCTCCATGCCGTGGCTGTTGTCCTCGAGCAGCTCGACCGCGTCGGGGCGGATGGACTCGTAGAAGCTGGGCCAGCCGCAGTGCGAGTCGAACTTGGTGCCGCTCTTGAACAGCTCCGAACCGCACGCCGCGCACGTGTACAGGCCCGCGCGCTCCTCGTCCAGCAGCTCGCCCGTCCAGGGGCGCTCGGTGCCGGCCTCGCGCAGCACCGCGTACTGCTCGGGGGTGAGCTCCTGGCGCCACTCATCCTCGGACTTGCTCACGTTGTACGACATGGGTTCCTCCCGTTGATCGCCTTACAGACTACGTCCGCGGGAGGGTGCGCGGATCGGACGTGTCGTAACGTGCGCGGCCCGGGAGAATGAGGGGATGAGCGCCCCGACGACCGACCACGACCCGGCCGCCGTCGCGGACCGGTTCGCCCGCTTCGCACGTGACGAGGCGCCAGGCCGCTCGGACGTCTACCAGGAGTGGGCCCAGGGCGTGGCCGGCGACTCCGGGATGTGCGAGATCCTCGCCCGCATCCCCGCCACGCGCCGGCAGCCGCCGCTCGTGTTCGCCGTCACGCGGATGCTGGGCGCCCCGCTGGCCGGCGGCTACGACGCCTGGGCGGCGTTCGTGCTCGCGCACGCCGCCACGGTGGTCGCCGAGTGCGCGGCGCGCACGCTGCAGACGAACGAGCCGCTGCGCTGCGCCGCGCTCCTTCCCGCCCTCGCGCGCCTGCAGGGCCCGATCGCGCTGCTGGAGCTCGGCGCCTCGGGCGGGCTGTGCCTGTACCCGGATCGCTACGCGTACCGCTTCCGTGCGGGCGACGACGTCGTCGCGGTGGATCCGGGCGGGGGAGCGGCCGTCGTGCTCGAGGCCGAGCTGCGCGGAGCCGTGCCGGACCTCCGCCTGCCGGACGTCGTGTGGCGCGCGGGCATCGACCTGCAGCCGCTGGACGCCGGCGACCCCGCCGACCGGGCCTGGCTCGAGGGGCTCGTGTGGCCCGAGGAGACGGCCAGGGCCCGGCGGATCGCCGCCGCGATCGACGTCGCCGCCGCCGACCCGCCGCGCCTCGTCGCGGGGGATGCCGCGGATCTCGGGCTCGTGCGCCGCCTCGCGGCCGAGGCGCCGCGCGATGCCGCGCTCGTGATCACGACCCCCGGTGTGCTGCCGTACGTGCCGCGCGGCCGGCGCGACGCGCTGATCGCGGCGCTGCGGGCACCGGGCGGCATCCGCCCCGAGCCCGTGCACTGGATCACGCTCGACCAGCCCGCGCTGCACGACGCCTGGACCCCGCCCATCGACCCCGGGACGTGGGGCCCGGGATTCGCGCTCGCGCTCGACGGCGAGGTGCTCGCGGCCGCCGACCCTCTGGGCGCCTGGATCGACTGGCGCGCCTGACCGGCACGTGCCGCAGCGCCGCCTACCGTGGGAACGTGCCCCTCTCCGACCGCGACCGCGCCATCCTCGCCTTCGAGGCCGAGTGGCGCCGCCACGGCGGCGCGAAGGAGGAGGCCATCCGGTCCCAGCTCGAGATGGCGCCGGCGCGCTACTACCAGCTGCTGGGCCGGCTGATCGACTCGGCCGACGCGCTCGCCGAGGACCCGCTGCTCGTGGGCCGGCTGCGCCGCCTGCGCGACGCGCGCCGCGCGGACCGCTCCCGCATCGCCGGCTGACCGGAGCCGCGCCTGAGGCGTCGCCCCAGGGGCGTCCGGGTAGCATCGGGGTCGTGCCGACCACCTACCCCCGGGACCGCTTCGACGACGTCCCGCGCCAGTCCGCCAGGGTCGGCGCCCATCGTGCCGAGCAGCCCCGCGCACCCCGCCGCGTCGTGCTGCTGTGGGCCGCGCTCGCGACGGTCCTGCTCACGATCGCGGGCATCCTCGCGTTCCTCGTCCTGTCGCAGCGCGTCGACATCGTGCCGGGACAGCAGTCCCCGGTGCCGCAGTCCACGGTGTCGCCGATCGTCGACCCCACCTACACGGTGCTCGTGCTCAACGGCACGGGCTCGCAGGGCGTGGCCGAGGAGGTCGCCGCCGAACTTGTGGCGGCCGGATGGTCGGACGACATGGTCCTGCCGAGCGAGTCGTCCGCGACGGACTTCCCCGCCACGACCGTGTACTACGCGTCTCCCGAGGAGGAGGCCGTCGCGCTGGCCATCGCGCAGGCGATCGGCGGCGCGCGCGTCGCGCTGAGCGACCAGTACCAGAGCCCGCCGGATCCGGCGCTCAAGGAGATCACGGTGGTCGCCGGTCTCGACCGTGTTTCGGCCGGGTAAACAGTTCGATTCGGGCGTGTTCATTCTCGCCCTCTCGGCGTTCTGGCGCGGAACGGCGCGGATACCATTCCCGATATCCGCCCCCAGCACCAGGAGAGTTTTCGCATGACCCAGGGCACAGTGAAGTGGTTCAACGCCGAGAAGGGCTACGGGTTCATCACCGTGGCAGACGGCAGCCAGGACGTCTTCGTCCACTACTCGAACATCGAGATGAGCGGCTTCCGCGTCCTGGAGGAGGGGCAGTCCGTCGAGTTCACCGTCGGCTCGGGCCAGAAGGGCCCGCAGGCGGAGGCCGTCCGCCCCGTCTGACCCGGCGTCCACGCAGAGCGCCCCGCGGCCCGGACCGCGGGGCGCTCTCGCGCGTCCGGGCGTCGCCCGCCCACGGGCGCGCCCGCCGGACGCGGCTTGCACTCGATGGGGGAGAGTGCCAGAATCGTCCTAGCACTCGTGCAAGAGGAGTGCTAAAGACCACACGCCTACGTCCGGGAGGGACGACACCAACATGGCAAAGATGATCGCTTTCGACGAGGAGGCCCGTCGTGGCCTCGAGCGCGGCCTCAACACGCTGGCCGACGCCGTCAAGGTGACGCTCGGCCCGCGCGGTCGCAACGTCGTGCTCGAGAAGAAGTGGGGCGCCCCCACCATCACGAACGACGGCGTCTCGATCGCCAAGGAGATCGAGCTCGACGACCCGTACGAGAAGATCGGCGCCGAGCTGGTCAAGGAGGTCGCCAAGAAGACCGACGACGTCGCGGGTGACGGCACCACGACCGCCACGGTCCTCGCCCAGGCGCTGGTCCGCGAGGGCCTCCGCAACGTCGCCGCCGGCGCCGACCCCATCAGCCTGAAGCGCGGCATCGAGAAGGCCGTCAAGGCGCTCTCGGACGAGCTGCTCGCGCAGGCCAAGGAGGTCGAGTCGAAGGAGCAGATCGCCGCGACCGCGTCGATCTCGGCCGCCGACCCCGCGATCGGCGAGCTCATCGCCGAGGCCATCGACAAGGTGGGCAAGGAGGGCGTCGTCACGGTCGAGGAGTCGAACACGTTCGGCACCGAGCTCGAGCTCACCGAGGGCATGCGCTTCGACAAGGGCTACCTGAACCCCTACTTCGTCACGGACCCGGAGCGCCAGGAGGCGGTCTTCGAGGACCCGTACATCCTGATCGCGAACCAGAAGATCTCGAACATCAAGGACCTTCTGCCGGTCGTCGACAAGGTCATCCAGGCGGGCAAGGAGCTCGTCATCATCGCCGAGGACGTCGAGGGCGAGGCCCTCGCGACGCTCGTGCTGAACAAGATCCGCGGCATCTTCAAGTCGGTCGCCGTCAAGGCCCCCGGCTTCGGCGACCGCCGCAAGGCCCAGCTGCAGGACATCGCGATCCTCACGGGCGGCCAGGTCATCACCGAGGAGGTCGGCCTCAAGCTCGAGAACACCGACCTCGAGCTGCTCGGCCGCGCCCGCAAGGTCATCGTCACCAAGGACGAGACCACGATCGTCGAGGGCGCCGGCGACGCGTCGCAGATCGAGGGCCGCGTGACCCAGATCCGTCGCGAGATCGAGAACACCGACAGCGACTACGACCGCGAGAAGCTGCAGGAGCGCCTCGCCAAGCTCGCCGGCGGCGTCGCCGTCATCAAGGCGGGCGCGGCCACCGAGGTCGAGCTCAAGGAGCGCAAGCACCGCATCGAGGACGCCGTGCGCAACGCGAAGGCCGCCGTCGAGGAGGGCATCGTCGCCGGTGGTGGCGTGGCCCTCATCCAGGCCGGCAAGACCGCGTTCGACGGCCTGGACCTCGTCGGCGACGAGGCGACCGGCGCGAACATCGTCAAGGTCGCGATCGAGGCTCCGCTGAAGCAGATCGCCCTCAACGCCGGCCTCGAGCCGGGCGTCGTGGCCAACAAGGTCGCCGACCTCCCGGTCGGCCACGGTCTGAACGCCGCCACGGGCGAGTACGGCGACCTGTTCGCGCAGGGCATCATCGACCCCGCCAAGGTGACGCGCTCGGCGCTGCAGAACGCCGCGTCGATCGCCGGCCTCTTCCTCACCACCGAGGCCGTCGTCGCCGACAAGCCCGAGAAGGCGGGCGCTCCGGCGGGCGCCGAGGGTGCGGGCATGGACTTCTGATCCACGCCTGATCTCCTCTCGGACGGCCCCTTCCCCTCGCGGGGGAGGGGCCGTCCCGCGTCTCCGGGGCGTGGATGACACAGGGCGTAACACCCGCTTGGAGCACGGTAGGGTGCGTCGCCATACTTGCGTGACCCGATCCGAGCACCCGAAGGATTCCCCATGACCGTCATCGACACCGAGGTCTCGCCCGTCGCCGACCTCGAGACGCCCCTGAAGTTCGCCTACTGGGTGCCGAACGTCTCCGGCGGCCTCGTCGTCTCCACCATCGAGCAGCGCACCAGCTGGGACTTCGACTACAACAAGAAGCTCGCCCGCATCGCCGAGGACGCCGGCTTCGAGTACGCGCTGTCGCAGACGCGCTACGCCGCGAGCTACGGCGCCGACAAGCAGCACGAGGCCACGTCGTTCACGCTGGGCCTGCTGGGCGCGACCGAGCGACTCAAGATCATCGCCGCCGTCCACCCGGGCATGTGGCACCCCGGGGTGCTCGCCAAGTGGCTCATCACGGCCGACCACATCTCGAACGGCCGCGCCGCCGTC
The DNA here is from genome assembly GCF_054779895.1 of Microbacterium lacusdiani. Classification (NCBI taxonomy): domain Bacteria; kingdom Bacillati; phylum Actinomycetota; class Actinomycetes; order Micrococcales; family Microbacteriaceae; genus Microbacterium; species Microbacterium lacusdiani. Next base: position 132,110 of record NZ_BAAGXJ010000006.1, read on the forward strand.
AACATCGTGTCGGGGTGGCTCAAGGACGAGTTCGTGAAGTTCGGCCTGCCCTGGCTCGAGCACGACGAGCGCTACGTGCCCACCGAGGAGTTCATCTCGATCCTGCGCGGCCTGCTGACCGAGGACGGCTACTCGTTCGACGGCAAGCACTACCAGATCTCGGACTTCACGCTCTCGCCGAAGCCGCTCGACGTGCCCGGCCGCGCGCACCCCGAGATCTTCTTCGGCGGCAACTCGACCGCGGCGCAGGCCGCGGCCGGCCGCACCGCGGACTGGTACTTCTCGAACGGCCGCTCGCTGGAGGGCTTCCAGGAGAACATCGCGGGCGTCGTCGCGGCCGCCGAGTCGGGCGGGCGCACCGCGCCGCAGAAGCCGCGCTTCGGCATCAACGGCTTCGTGATCGCGCGCGACACCGAGAACGAGGCGGTCGAGACCCTGCGCGAGATCATCGCGAAGGCCCACCGCCCCGCCGTCGAGGGCTTCGCCGCGGCGGTCAAGGAGGCCGGCCAGTCGACCAAGGACGGCAAGGGCATGTGGGAGGACTCGACCTTCGAGGACCTCGTGCAGTACAACGACGGCTTCCGCACCGGCCTGATCGGCACCCCGGAGCAGATCGCCGAGCGCATCATCGCGTTCAAGAAGATCGGCGTGAACCTGGTCCTGACCGCCTACCTGCACTTCCAGGAGGAGGTCGAGGCCTTCGGCCGCGACGTCCTGCCGATCGTCCGCGAGCTCGAGGCCGACCTGGCACGCGCCAACGGCACCGAGCTGAACACCGAGCTGCTGCCGCAGGTCGCCGCGCCCGCGGCCGTCTGACCCGGCGCACGCACAGCACCCGGAGGGGGTGGGGCATCGCGCGCCCCACCCCCTCCGCGCGTCAGCGGAACATGCCGGCCGCCGTGCGCTCGGTGTCGGCGTACTGCGCCCCTGCCGCGCCGAGCAGCCGGCCGATGCCGTCGAGCGTGTCCTCGACCGCGCGCTGGGTCGCCTTCCACTGATCGAGCGTGCCCTGGAACGCGACCGCCGCCGAGCCCGTCCAGGCCGATTGCAGGCCCAGCAGCTGGGCGCTGAGCGCGGCCGTCTCGGCCCGCAGGCGCTCGGCGGTCGCGAGGGCCTGCCCGTTCGCGGTGAGGATCGCGTCGCTGTCGACACTGAACACGGCCATGAGGTGCTCCCTGGGTCATCGGATGGGTGACACCCACGCTAGGGACGCGTGGCGCGGCCCGTCGGCCCGTGCCCGGCGGCCTCGAACAGCCCGCCGCGTCGGCGAGGCTGGGGACGAACGGCCGCTCAGCCCGAGGGCGTCTCGGCGCCGCGGATGCGCGGCATCGGCCGGGTCGCGGCCAGCGCGAGCTCCTCGTCGGTGCGCGGCGCGAGCGGGAAGGCCACGCGGAACGTCGCGCCGCCGCCCGGGGTGTCGCGCACCTCGACGGAGCCGTGCAGCGCCTCGACGATCGAGGCGACGATGGCCAGGCCCAGGCCGCTGCCGCCGGTCTCCCGCGCGCGCGACGTGTCGGCCCGCCAGAACCGCTCGAAGATCTGCTCGCGGATCGCCTCCGGCACGCCCTCGCCGTGGTCGACCACGGCGATCCAGCCCATGCCCGCGCCCACGTCGACCCCGACCTCGATCTCGATCGGGGAGCCCTCCGGGCTGAAGCGGCGCGCGTTGCCGAGCAGGTTCGCGATCACCTGGCGCACGCGGTGCTCCTCACCGAGCACGATCGGCGGAACGGCCACGGGTCGCAGGGCCTGCGGCACCGAGAAGTCGAGCCGCGGCACGGCGGCCTCGGTCTCGCCGGTGTCCGTCGCCGGCTCGCCCGCGGCGCGCGGCCGCCGGCGCAGCAGGGCCGTGAGGGCGTTGGCGGCGACCGGGCGCGCGCGGCGGCGCGGGGTCTCATCCGCGCCGGCGCCCGCCTCGGCCGGCCGCTCCTCGTCCGGACGCGAGATCGTGATGGGGCCGGTGAGCGCCTCGATCGTGGTGTCGATCACGGTCACCGTGCGCGAGGGCTCGGCCGCCCGGACGTCGAGCGCGGCGTCGCGCGCCAGCGGGCGCAGGTCGAGCGGCTGGATGTCGAGCTCGCGCTTCTCGTCCAGACGCGCGAGGGCGAGGAGGTCCTCGACGAGGACGCCCATCCGGATGGCCTCCTTCTCGATCCGCTCCATCGCGCGGGCCGTGTCCTCGTCGCCCTGGATGGCTCCCATCCGGTACAGCTCCGCGTAGCCGCGCACGCTGACCAGCGGCGTGCGCAGCTCGTGGCTCGCGTCGCCCACGAAGCGCCGCATCTGCCGGACGGTCGCGTCGCGCTCGGCGATCGCGTCGTCGATCCGGTCGAGCATGGTGTTGATCGCGGCCTTGAGCCGGCCGATCTCGGTGCTGGGCTCGATGTCGGTCAGGCGCTGGCTGAAGTCGCCCGCCGCGATCGACATCGCGGTGGCCTCGACCTGCCCGAACCGGCGGAACGTGAGCGTCACGGCCCAGCGGGTCAGCAGCGCCCCGCCGATGATCGTGACGAGCGCGACCAGGAAGAAGATCCCGAAGTAGGTGCCGACGACCTTCTCGACCTCGTCGAGCGGCAGGGCGACCAACTGCGTGTAGATGTTGTTGCTGCCGGGGAACTGCACGACCGCGAACGCCGCGTGGTAGCCGGGGCCCTCGCCCGTCGTGTTGTCGAGCAGGATGATGCTGCCCTGGTGCGAGTACGCGTAGTCCGTGCCGAACGTGGCGGGGAAGTCGGGGCGGCTCTGCCGCGGATCCTGCCCGCCCGCGCTGGCCATCAGGTCGCCGTCGGGGCCGTAGATCGCGACGTAGTACTCGGTGCGCGGCGCGCCCGCCTTGGCCGTGAACGTCGGGCCGGCGTCGCCGCTCGACGAGATGTTGAACAGCTGCTCTCCGACCGCGCCCGCCGCGAGCTGCGTGAGCGACGAGTCGACGTTGCTCAGCATCGCGTTGCGCAGGATGGGCACGGTCCCGACGCCCGCCGCCATCAGGCCGAGCGCGAGCACCGTCACCGTGACGCCCGTGACCTTGGCCCGCAGGCTGATGCGGCGCCACCATCGCGTCAGCGCATCGGTCTTGTCAGCCAGGGCGTCGCCTCTTTCGAACGGGAGCGCCGCCGCGGGGATGCGGCGGCGCGGGCGGGGATCAGCCCGCCTTGTCCACCTTCAGCATGTAGCCGAAGCCGCGCTTGGTCTGGATGAGCGACTCCGACGCGTGCGGGTCGATCTTGCGACGCAGGTACGAGATGTAGGACTCGACGATGCCCGCGTCGCCGTTGAAGTCGTACTCCCACACGTGGTCGAGGATCTGCGCCTTCGACAGCACCCGGTTCGGGTTGAGCATCAGGTAGCGCAGCAGCTTGAACTCGGTGGGGCTGAGGTCGATCGCGGTGTCGCCGACGTACACGTCGTGCGTGTCCTGATCCATGGTCAGCTCGCCGGCGCGGATGACCTGCTCCCCCTCGTCGTTCTGCATCGTGCGGCGCAGGATCGCCTGGATCCGCGCCACGATCTCGTCGAGGCTGAACGGCTTGGTGACGTAGTCGTCGCCGCCGACGTTGAGGCCCTTGATCTTGTCCTCGGTCTCGTCCTTGGCGGTGAGGAACAGGATCGGGGCGGTGTAGCCCGCGTCGCGCAGGCGCTTGGTGACGCTGAACCCGTTCATGTCGGGCAGCATCACGTCGAGCACGATCAGGTCGGGCTCCTCCTCGAGGACGGCCGAGATCGTCTGTGCGCCGTTCGCGACGGTCTTCACCTGGAAGCCCGCGAACCGCAGGCTCTGCGAGAGCAGGTCTCGGATGTTGGGCTCGTCGTCGACGACCAGGATGCGCGGTGCGGTCATGCGCCCATTATGTCGGTGCTGTTCATGATCCGGCTGGATATCGCGCCGGATCGGCCGAAAGCGAACAGCGGCCCGCTGTCCGGGTCACGCCTCGGTGAGGCGACTTCAAGCGGCGAGGCCCTGGGGCGCCCCGCCTCACTCGTGCACCCAGACCTCGGTGCCGATCTGGGCGAAGCGGTACACGTGCTCGGCGGCCGCGACGGTCATGTTGACGCAGCCGTGGCTCATCCGGGCGCCCGCGCCGAAGTTGCCGTGCCAGTACGTGCCGTGGAAGCCCTGGTCGCCGTTGAAGTACGACACCCACGGCACGTTCGGCTGGCAGTAGGCGAACCGGCCGCCCGGGATGTGGTTCCCCCGTGCGTCGCACGAGCCCATGTGCTGTCCCGCGAGCTGCGACGTCACGGTGAAGCGGCCCGTCTGCGTCTCGGTCTGGACGCCGTCGCGCACGCCGCCCGTGCCGATCGCCACGGGATAGGACGCGACGAGCGCGCCGTTCTCGTAGAGGTGGGTCCTCCCGGCGCTCTTGTCCACCTCGATGGTGCGCAGCAGCGTCTGCGCCCCGTGCGGGATCGCCCGGCCCTGCAGCTCGAAGGTCAGGTCGCCCTTCTCCACCGAGGCGGCGACCTTCTCGGCGAGCCCCGCGGTGGAGGCCAGGCCGTAGCCGTCCTGTCCCGCCTGGATGGCGCGCAGGTGCCGGCCGGCCGAGTCCGTCACCACGAGCGAGTCCGCCGGCGCCCGGTTCAGCTTCTGCGGCAGCCCCGCCACGACCTCGCCGATGGCCGGGACGTCGGCCGAGATCGTAAATCCTCCTGCGGCCGGATCGGGGGCGATGTCGATCCACGACGCGACGGTCGCCAGGTCGATCGGGAGCGAGCCGGCCCCGTCCAGGTGGAAGCCCGCCTCCTCGGCCTGCTCGTTGAGCCGGGCGGCGAGCTCCTCGGCGGCGTCGGTCGCGATGGCGGGCGCCTGCTCGGTCGGCCGAGGCTCCGCGGCGAGGGCGCCGCCCGCGGTCAGCGCGTCGCGCAGGTCGGCCTCGAGCGCGGCCAGGTCGACGCCCCGTCCGGGACGGGCGGGATCCGCGGCGAACCTCCCGGCCTCCTCGTCGAAGACCACCCGGGCGTCGACCGGGTCGGCGAACAGGTCGGGGAGGTGCTGGCGCAGCGTAGCGGCCGCCGTGGCGGCGTCGAGCGCGAGCCCCGTCGGGAGCGGCCCGGGGTCCCACGCCGTCACGTTCCAGAGGGGATGCGCCCCCAGCGCCCGCGCGGCGAGCGCCTCGGCGTCGACCGAGACGCCCAGGCCCGCGGAGGTCAGCTCACACCAGGTATTGCCCGGGTGAGTCGAATCCCTTCACGCGGATCCGGTCAGGCGGCCTCGAGGCGCTCGGCGTCCAGGATCGTGTAGCTGTAGCCCTGCTCGGCGAGGAACCGCTGACGGTTCTGCGCGAAGTCCTGGTCGACGGTGTCACGGGCGATCAGCGTGTAGAAGCTGGCCGTGTGGTTCGACTGCTTGGGACGCAGCAGGCGGCCCAGGCGCTGGGCCTCCTCCTGGCGCGAGCCGAACGAGCCCGACACCTGGATCGCGACCGAGGCCTCCGGCAGGTCGACGGAGAAGTTCGCGACCTTCGACACCACGAGCAGGTTGATCGTTCCCTCGCGGAAGGCCTGGAACAGCTTCTCGCGCTCGTCGACCGGCGTCGAGCCGGTGATCTTCGGGGCGTCGAGCGCCTCGGACAGCTCGTCCAGCTGCTCGAGGTACTGCCCGATCACGAGGATCTGCTCGTCGGGGTGCTTGGCGATCAGGCTCTTGACGACGTCGATCTTCGCCGGCGCCGTGGCCGCGAGGCGGTAGCGGTCCTCGTCGGCGCTCGCCGCGTACTCGAGGCGCTCGCTCGGGGGCAGGTCGACCCGCACCTCGTAGCAGGCGGCGGGGGAGATGAAGCCCTGGGCCTCGATCTCCTTCCACGGGGCGTCGAAGCGCTTGGGCCCGATCAGGCTGAACACGTCGCCCTCGCGGCCGTCCTCGCGCACGAGCGTCGCGGTCAGGCCGAGACGCCGGCGCGCCTGCAGGTCGGCCGTCAGCTTGAACACGGGCGCGGGCAGCAGGTGCACCTCGTCGTACACGATCAGGCCCCAGTCCAGCGCGTCGAGCAGCGCGAGGTGCGGGTACTCGCCCCTCCGGCGCGCCGTCAGGATCTGATACGTCGCGATCGTGACGGGCTTGATCTCCTTGGTCTGGCCGGAGTACTCGCCGATCTCCTCGGGCGTGAGCGACGTGCGCTTGAGCAGCTCGTCGCGCCACTGGCGCGCCGAAACCGTGTTGGTGACGAGGATGAGCGTGGTCGTGCGGGTGACGGCCATCGCGCCCGCGCCGACCAGCGTCTTGCCGGCGCCGCACGGCAGCACCACGACGCCCGACCCGCCCTCGCTGAACTTCTCGACCGCCTCGGCCTGGTAGGGGCGCAGCGCCCAGCCGTCCTCGTCCAGGTCGATGGGGTGCGGAGTGCCCGGCGTGTAGCCGGCGAGATCCTCCGCGGGCCAGCCGATCTTCAGCAGCTCCTGCTTGATGTGACCCCGTGCCCAGGCGTCGACCACGTAGGTCTCGGGGCTCGGCTGCGCGATCAGCAGCGGCTGGATGCGCTTGTTGCGCGACACCTCGGCGAGCACGGCGCGGTCCGTGGAGGTGAGCAGCAGCTCGCCCTCGTCGCCCCGGCGGATCGACAGGCGGCCGTACCGCTCGACGGTCTCGCGGATGTCGACCGACACCGACGGCGGCACCGGGAACCGCGACCACCGGTCGAGGGTCTGCAGCATGTCGTCGGCGGTGTGGCCCGCGGCGCGCGCGTTCCACAGGCCCAGCCGGGTGATCCGGTAGGTGTGGATGTGCTCGGGCGCGCGCTCGAGCTCGGCGAAGATCGCGAGCTCGTGACGCGCGGTCTCCGCGTCGGGATGCGCGACCTCCAGCAGCACGGTGCGGTCGCTCTGGACGATCAGGGGGCCATCAGCCATAGCGGACCAGTCTACCGGCGCACCGGATGGCGGGGTCCGCTCAGCGGGCGCGGACCGCGATGATGCTCTTGATCGGCAGCGTGCGCTCGACGTCGGCGCCCCGGTCGCGGCCCCGCAGGCGCCCGCCGCCGAGACCGGTCGCCTCCAGCGTGAAGGTGCGGCTCGAACCGTCGGGCAGCGCCACGTCGACCTCGAGCACGGCCTTCGTGCGCACGGCCGTCTCGAGCTCGCGCTCGAGCCACGCGGCATCGGCATCGGCGCCGTGGGCTCCGCGCAGCCGCTCGATCAGCGGGCCGTACCGCTTCGCGGAGCCGTCGTCGGCCGCGCGCGGGGCGACGCGGCGGCGGTCGAGCGCCTGCGCCTCGCCCTGCTCGTCGAGGGCGACGACGGGGTACCGGGCGTCGGCGAGCGCCCAGTACACGGCATCCCGGGCCGCGCGGGTGCGGAGCATCCGGCCGTCCTGGACCAGCCCGAGCGCCCGCAGCGACTGGTCGACCGCGATCGTCTCGAGTAGCGCGTGGTCCCGGCTCGACACGATCGTCTGGCCCGTCGACGGATCCAGCGTCACGCGCACGAGGCCGTGGCGCTCGGCGGTCCGCTGCACGAGGTACTCGAGCGGCTGCGGCACGCCCGTGAGCGACAGCTGCGACAGGAACGCCAGGATGCCCTCGGCGGTCTCGCCGGCCGACAGCGCGCCCGCGATCGTCGCCTCCGTGAAGCGGTAGGTCGAGGCCTGCGCGTGCGACTCGCGCGCCGCGATGCCCTGGAGCCGCACATCGAGCGTGGGGGCCAGCGGGCCGGGCGAGATGGCGGTGAGGTCGTTCTGCAGGAACACCTGGTCCACCTCGTGCGGCAGCAGCTCGATGAGCGCGGCGACGTCCGGCGCGCGCCCCTCGCGCAGCGGCGCGGCCCAGGGCGGCTCGGCGTCCCACGGGGCCCGGGCCCCCTCGGTCACGAGGCCCGCGAGCCGCATCAGCCCGCGCCATCTCGCCGCGCGCGGCGGCCACGACTCGTCGAGCGGGTAGGCGTCGTCCCACAGCGCGGGGTCGATCCATCCGCCCTCTGCGGTGCGGACGCCCTCGGGGAGCGCGTCGCGCAGCGACGTCACCAGGCGGCTCCAGCGCTCGCCGGTGGACTCGCGCACCCATGCGGCCCCCGCCGGGCTGACGAGCCACTGGCGGTCCGCGACCGACAGCAGGCCGCCGGCCTCGCCGAGCGCGACCAGCTCGTCGGCGTCATCCGGATCACGCACGATCTCGTCCTGCGCCATCCGGCGGCGGTCGGCGGCGCCGACGGCCCCCGTCCCGACGCGGGAGAGCGGGGCGCGCAGGGTGAGGAGCACGAGGTCGGCGAGCGCCGAGGTCGTGGTGAACGCGCGCTCCGCCGCATGCGCCGTGGCGAGCTCGTCCGCCGGGGCCGGCGGGCCGGCCGGCGTGCGCGTCGGAGCGACGTCGCCGAGCGCCGCGCGTACCTCGGCGTACGGCGCGCCCTGCGCGTCCGTCAGGCCCAGGCGCTCGGGACCCGCCCCGGCCGCGAGGTCGGCGAGCACGTCGCGCGGCAGCGCCGACACGGCGCGGGCGACGGCGTCGGGGGCGAGCAGCGCCTCCGCGGCGTCGAAGAAGTCATGCCATCCGACGGAGGCCGGGATCCGGCGCCGGCGGAGCAGCGCCGAGATCTCCTCGTCGGAGGCCTCGGCCAGCCGTTCGGCCAGGGCGCGGGAATCAGCGGTGTTCACGGCGCTCAGACGTCACGGGGAGGCGGCGGTCAGGCCCGACCGTTCGCCTTGCCCCTCCGCACGAAGCTCATGATGAGGAGCACGAGGATCAGGGCGAACGCGATCGGCAGTCCGAACAGCGGGATGGCGGCGACCACCGGCCAGATCCCCGTGGCGTAGTCCGCGTGCTGCATCCCGGCGGCCGTCGAGATCATGATCGCGAAGAAGCACAGGACCGACAGCACCGCGATGCCGAGCGCCATGAACGCGAGGACGCGGTCGATACGGCGCACGTGGAGATCGTCGGGGCGGTTCGTGCTCATCCTCCTCAGACTAGCCGCACGCGCGGGCGCGATAGGCTGGAGGGGCGGGATCGGACGGTCTCGCGTTTCGTCTTTCCCCAGCGCATCGAGGTTGTGTCATGCCCACCGGCAAGGTCAGGTTCTACGACGAGGAGAAAGGCTTCGGCTTCATCAGCTCGGAGGACGGCCAGGACGTGTTCCTGCACGCCAGCGCGCTGCCCGCCGGCACGACCCTGAAGCCGGGTGCGCGCCTGGAGTTCGGCATCGCCGACGGCCGCAAGGGCCCGCAGGCGCTGTCGGTGCGCGTGCTCGAGGCGCCGCCCAGCCTGGCGAAGGCCAAGCGCAAGCCGGCCGACGACATGGCGGTCATCGTCGAGGACCTCGTGAAGCTGCTCGACGGCGTGGGCGAGGACCTCCGCCGCGGGCACTACCCGTCGTCCGGTCACGCCCGCAAGGTCGCCGCCGTGCTGCGCAAGGTCGCGGACGAGCTCGATGTCTGACGCCCCCGCGGACGGCGCGGAGGGCGCCGAGCTGCCCGAGCCGGTGGAGGCCGGGACGGAGCTCGAGGTGCCCGCGTCGGCCGTCGCCGAGGCCGAGGTGGCGGACGCGGAGCCCGTGGCCGAGCCCGAGGATCTGCCCGAGCCGGACCGTCGCCTGCTCGAGGCGCACGACCTTGCCCTGGCCGCCCTGCACGAGATCACGCCGCCGTCGACCGTGGGCGCGCCCGCGGGTCACACGGTCGAGCGCGACGGGGTCGTCTCCCTGCGATTCGAGAACACGCTGCTCGGCTATCCGGGCTGGTTCTGGACCGTGTCCCTCGCGGTCGTCGAGGGATCCGAGCCCACCGTGCTGGAGGCCGAGCTGCTGCCCGGCGACGACGCGCTGCTCGCCCCCGAGTGGGTGCCGTGGGCCGTGCGCCTCAAGGAGTACCAGGCCGCCCAGGCCGCCGCAGCGGCCGAGGCGGCGGCGGCCGCCGAGGGCGAGGACGGCGAGGACGGCGACGACTTCGAGGACGAGGGCGAGGAGGACTTCGACGAGGACGGCTCGCCGATCCTGCACGCCGGCGACGTCGACGGCGTCGACATCGACACGCTCGACCCGGACGAGGAAGCGCCGGACGACGACGAGGACGAGTCGGACGAGGACGACGACGAGGACTTCGACGAGGACTTCGACGAGCAGGACGACGAGGACGACGACTCGGAGGAGTGACCCTCCGGCCCGCCCACGTGGTCGTTGAGCGGAGGCGCGCCAGCGCCGGCCCGCCCACGCGGTCGTTGAGCGGAGGGCGGGCCACTCGTCCACAGGATGCACCCGCGACGACTTGTCCACAGATTCGGTTTAGATACCTGATCGGCCCTTTCCGGGCGTCGGAATGTCGGTGGCCCCTGGAAGAATCGGGGCATGACGACGCGGCCGCATTCGACCGGGTGGACTCCCACCCTGGGTGAGCTTGCGCGCACGTCGGAGCTGGTCGAGGGGTTCTTGGAGGACCAGGCGGTGATCGCGAGGGCGCAGGCGCGCCAGGCCAAGCGGCTCGCCGAGGCCCGTGCGATCGCCGAGGCGCAGATGCGCCGCGCCGGCATCGGGTCGGAGTTCGAGCACCCGGTCCGATCGATGGCTGCCGAGTTCGGAGTGGCCGCCAGGATCTCGGACCGCACGATCCGGGCCCGGATGGAGTGGGCAGTCGACCTCGTCGACGGGTTCCCGGCGACGTTCGCCCTGTTCGAGGGGGGCCGGATCAGCGAGGGCCATGTCCGCGCGATCGTCGACGCCGGGTCACGGCTGGAGGATGACGACGCCCGGGGGGAGTTCGAGCGGATCATCCTGCCCCGCGCGGTGAAGACGACCCCCGGTCAGCTGGGCTCCGTCGCGCGGAAGCTCGCGGACGACATCGAGCCGCTGCCGTTGGAGGAGCGGCACGAGGAGGCGATGGCCGACCGCTCCGTCCGCGTGGCTCCGCTTCCGGACGGGATGGGGGAGTTGACCTACATCGGTCCGGCGGTGACGGTGTACGCGATGCATGACCGGGTCACCCAGATGGCGCGCACGATCTACCGGACGAAGGCCGAGGGCGACGAGCGGACGTTGGATCAGATCCGGGCGGACGTGTTCGCCGAGATCGCCCTCGCCGGCCTCCCCACCGCCGAGCTGATCGACCAGCACGGCGGGGATGCCCTGACGAAGATCAAGGCGGCGGTGCAGGTCACGGTCCCGTGGCAGTCACTGACCGGCGTCGGTGACGAGTCGGCGTTCGTCGCCGGGTACGGCCCCATCCCCGCGGAGGCCGCGCGCCGCCTGGCCGGGGAGGCCGCGACGTGGATCCGTTTGTTCCAGGATCCCGACACCGGGTGCCTGAGAACGGTCGACACCTACACGCCCACGAAAGCGCAGCGGCGCTTCCTCATCGCCCGGGACGAGCACTGCCGCTTCCCCGGCTGCCGGCAACCCGCGATCCGCTGCGAGGACGACCACACCATCCCGTACTCCCGCGGTGGCCCGACGGGCGTCCGCAACCTCGCCAACCTGTGCCGCGCCCACCACGTGTTGAAACACAACTCCGCGTGGAGATTCCGTCACGGGCCAGGCGGCGTGCTCGAGGTCATCAGCCCCACCGGCCGGGTCGTGAAACACAAACCCACACCGGTGGTCCGGTTCGAGGCGTCCTCGGAGATCGCGCGCGCCGACTTCGGCGCCGGCCCGCCGCCGTTCTAGGACGCCGGAGCGTCAGCGGGCGGTGTTCTCGATGACGAAGTCGATGCTGCGGATGAGCTGACGGACGTCCTCGGGGTCGATCGAGACGAACGTCGCCACACGCAGCTGGTTGCGCCCGAGCTTGCGGTAGGGCTCGGTGTCGACGATGCCGTTGGCGCGCAGCGTCTTGGCGATCGCGGCGGCGTCGATCGACTCGTCGAAGTCGATGGTGGCGACCACGGGGGAGCGGTGCTCGGGGTCCGCGACGAACGGCGTCGCGACCTCCGACGCCTCGGCCCACGCGTAGAGCGCGCCCGACGACTCGGCGGTGCGGGCCGCGGCCCACTCGAGACCGCCGTTGTCGAGGATCCAGCCGAGCTGGCTGTCCAGCAGGTGAAGCGTCGCGAGGGCCGGGGTGTTGAGCGTCTGCTGCAGGCGCGAGTTCGCGACGGCCTGCGACAGGCTCAGGAACTCGGGGATGTACCGGTCCGAGGCCGCGATGCGCTCGATGCGCTCGATCGCCGCCGGCGACATGGCGGCGAACCACAGGCCGCCGTCCGACCCGAGGTTCTTCTGCGGCGCGAAGTAGTAGACGTCGGTCTCGGTCACGTCGAAGTCGATGCCGCCGGCGGCGCTCGTCGCGTCGATCACGGTGAGCGCGCCCTCGTCGCCCTGCACGCGGGCGATCGGCGCGGCGACGCCGGTCGAGGTCTCGTTGTGCGGCCACGCGTACACGTCGACGTCGGCCACGGCCTCGGCCGCGACGCGCGAGCCGGCGGGGGCCTCGCGCACATCGGGCGCCTCGAGCCACGGGGCCTTGGCCGCCTTGGCGAACTTGGACCCGAACTCGCCGAACGTGAGGTTCTGGCTGCGGCGCTCGATCAGGCCGAAGGCGGCCGCGTCCCAGAACGCGGTCGAGCCGCCGTTGCCCAGCACGATCTCGTAGCCCTCCGGCAGGCGGAACAGCGTCGAGAGCCGCTCGCGGACGCTCCCGACGAGGTTCTTGACCGGCGCCTGCCGGTGCGACGTCCCCAGCAGCGACGAGCCGATCGCCGCGAGGGCCTGCACCTGCTCGGGGCGCACCTTCGAGGGGCCGCATCCGAAGCGTCCGTCGGCGGGAAGGAGGTCGGCGGGGATCGTGAGCGTCATGGCCCGACTTTATCGCTCCGCGCGGGCCGCCGGTGCCAGGTGACGGCTGGTTAGGATGGCCTGAGTATCGCGACACCGCTGCCAGCTGACGGGGCTCCCATGACCGACCTGATCGACACCACCGAGATGTATCTCCGCACGATCCTCGAGCTCGAGGAGGAGAACATCGTGCCGCTGCGGGCGCGCATCTCGGAGCGACTGGGTCACTCGGGCCCCACGGTCTCGCAGACCGTCGGCCGGATGGAGCGCGACGGCCTGGTCGTCGTGGGCGAGGACCGCCGCCTCGAGCTGACCGACGCCGGGCGGCAGAAGGCCGTGGACGTGATGCGCAAGCACCGCCTCGCGGAGCGCCTGCTGTCCGACGTGATCGGACTGGACTGGGCGTACGTCCACGAGGAGGCCTGCCGCTGGGAGCACGTCATGAGCGAGCAGGTGGAGCGCCGCCTGGTCGAGCTGCTCGGCCACCCCACGGAGTCGCCGTACGGCAACCCCATCCCCGGCCTGGATCAGCTCGGCGGCCCCGCCGCGCACACGTTCGAGGAAGGCGTGGTCGGCCTCGTCAAGCGCCTCGACGCGGAGGGCGGCCCCATCCGCGGCACGGTGCGCCGCCTGGCGGAGCCGGCGCAGGTCGATCCCGACCTGCTGCAGCAGCTGCGCGAGGCCGGCGTGGTCCCCGGGGCCGAGGGCCAGTACCGGTACAGCGAGGGCTACGTGCTCGTCCACATGGGCGACCGCGAGGAGGGCCTCGAGCTCCCGGTCGAGGTGGCCTCGCACATCTTCCTCGTGGACGACCGCGTCTCCGCATGATTCCGGGGGCGCCAAGCCGCTTCGCCCCACTCTCCGGGGATCCGCAGGGTCGGATGCCGATCCGAGCGTGACAATTCCGTTACTTTCCCGTATGGTCGGGGGATACCCAAGGCACCCTCCTTGGGTTGCTCCGTGGGAAATCGCCTCAACGGCTCGTCGTTTCCACGGATCGCACACTGCGTGCCCCGACAAACCAGTGCTGACGAGCCGGCGGACCCGAACCGCAAGGTGATGGAGGAACAGATTTGTCCGAGACCCGTTCGTCTGCCGTCGTGCCCGTGGCCGACTCCGACGCCCCCACCTCTCTCGTCCCGTCCCGTCCCGCAAGCGCCCGCTCCGTGCGATCGACCATCCGTCGCGCCGAGCGTGAGGCGCGTCGCGCCGGCAAGCCCCGCGTCGGTCCCCTGCGGGCCATCGGCACCGTCGCCGCGGTCGGCGCCCTGATCGCCGGCGTGGCCTTCCCGGCCTACGCGGCGATCCAGTCCGACACCGAGGCCGTCACCATCCACGACGTCGCCGCCGGCGAGGCCCAGTCGCTCGTCGTCGCCTCCGAGGTCGAGTCGCCCGAGCTGACCGGCTCGAGCTACGCCGCCACGACCCCCGAGGAGATCGCCAAGGCCGAGGCCGAGCGCGCCGCGGCCGAGCGGGCCAAGGAGCAGGCGGAGGCCGCCAAGGCCGCCGCTGCCGCCGCCGCGAAGGCCCAGTCCTCGAGCGCCTCGGTCGCCTCGGCCCCGTCGGTCGCCAGCGCGGCCGCCCCGGTCTTCAACGGCAGCTTCGGCTCGCCCCTGCCCGGCGGCTCGTACTACATCAGCCGCTCGGTGGGCGGCGCCCACCAGGGCACCGACATGGTGAGCCCCGCCGGCACCCCGATCTACGCGGTCGCCTCCGGCAGCGTCGTGACGGCCGGCTACTCGGGCGCCTACGGCAACCTGGTCACGTTCGTCGGAAACGTCAACGGCTCGTCCGTGGAGGTCCGCAACGCCCACATGAGCTCGATCGCCGTGAGCCCCGGCCAGACGGTCTCGGCCGGCCAGATCATCGGCTACGTCGGCACCACCGGCCGCTCGACCGCCAACCACCTCCACATCGAGGTGCGCATCAACGGCGGCCTGGTCGACCCGGTCAACGTCCTCCCCATCTGACCGGACCCCCGCGTCCTCGAGAGCCCCGGCATCCGCCGGGGCTCTCGTCGTCTGCGCGACACGCAGGAATTCACCGTGCGTTCGGCGCACGGCTCACCCGCGTGGGCTACCCTGATCCCGTCGCCGAGAGGGACGAAGGGAGAAGCCGATGGAGCGAATACCTCGCATCCGCACCATGGATGCGCTCGGGCGTTACGTCCTTCGGCATCGTGTGCACACGGGCCGCGGTCACACCGCGGTGGAGAAGGCGCTGTCTGCGTGACAGCGCCTTTTTTCGTCTCTACACATCCCTGAGCCCCGCGACGCGGCAGATGTTCGAGAGCCCGGAAGCCGTCCGGGACCCATCGAGAGGATGCAGATGCGCACGCTGGTGCTGAATGCGGGCTACGAGCCCCTCGCCGTGGTGTCGTTCAAGCGGGCCCTGGTGCTCGTGATGAACGAGAAGGCGACCGTCATCGAACACGACGCGGAGGAGCCCGTCTGGGGCACCCGCGCCTCGTACGACCGCCCCGCGGTGATCGTGCTCACCCGCTACGTGCGGGTGCCGGTCTCGCGGCGCACCCCGGTCACGCGCCGGGGCGTGCTGCGCCGCGACGCGTACCGGTGCGCGTACTGCGCGAAGCCGGCGTCGACCATCGACCACATCCTGCCCCGCTCGCGCGGCGGCGCCGACTCATGGGAGAACCTGGCGGCCTGCTGCCTGCGCTGCAACAACATCAAGAGCGATCGCACGCCGCAGGAGATGGGGTGGGAGCTGCGCATCACGCCGAGGCCGCCGCACGGCACGGCGTGGAGCGTGCGCGGCGCCGAGCGCGCGGACCCGCGTTGGGAGCCCTACCTCGCCCTCGCGGCCTGAGATCTCGGGATCGAGCCGCCTGATGACGCGGCCGTTCTCCTGCCGTTTCCCGGTGGCCGGTAGACTCTGCGGCCGCGCACGGCGCGCGATCCTCGGGACCTGAGAGGGAGGGGCCGATCGTGGCGAAGAAGACCAAGACCGAGAAGGCGGCGGAGTCGGCGGTCGCGGCCGCCGCCGACGCCGCGAAGGGCGCGAAGAAGCTCAGCAGGACGCTGCCGAGGAAGGACGCGAACAAGCTGCGCTCGCTCGCCGAGGAGGCCGCCGCCGTGGCCGACGTCTCGAAGAAGAAGGTCGCGCGCAAGCCGCGCAAGGTCGAGAAGGCGGCGACGGCCGCCCTGGCCGCGCTCGTGAAGGCGACCGGCAAGGTTGAGGCGAGGCTCGCCGCGCGCAGGGCCGCCGAGAAGGCTGCGGAGAAGAAGGCGGCGGCGAAGCTCGTCGAGAAGGCCCGCAGGCGCGCGGAGGCGCGCGAGGCGCGACCGGTGCATGAGGAGCCGCCCGCGGTCGAGGTCTCGTCGGCCGCGGCCGCCGAGGCCGCCGAGGCCGCCGAGGCCACCGCGGCCCCCGAGGTGCCCGAGGCGCCGGTGGAGGAGGCGCCGCCGGCCGACGTCGAGGACCTCGCCACGATCGGCGCCCCCGCCCCGGCGGTGGCGAACGAGCCCGCGCCGCGGAGGCGGGCGCCGAAGGCGGCCGTGGCGCCGTTCGACGCGTCCGACCTCTCGTCGCTCACGGTCGCCGAGCTGCGCGCGAGGGCCCGCGCAGAGCAGCGCACCGGGTACTCGCGCCTGACCAAGGCGCAGCTCCTCGAGCTGCTCTCCTGACGCGCGCGTGCTCACCGCAGAGGCCGCCGGTCCCCTGAACCGGAGCGGCGCGACGCCGCCCGCCCGGACGCTGATCGACATCCTGCGCGAGACCGCGCAGCGCCACCCCGAGGCCTCGGCGCTCGAGGACGAAGGCGTGCGGCGCGGCGACCGCGTCGGCGTGCGGATGCCGTCGGGCGACCGCGAGCTGTACATCGCGATCCTCGGCGTCATGGCGGCGGGCGCCGCCTACGTGCCCGTCGACGCCGACGACCCGCAGGAGTGGGCGGATCTGGTGTTCGGCGACGCCGCCGTGCGCGGCGTGGTCGGGCCGGGCGGAGAGTATCGGGCCGCCGACGCCGCGGCGGATGCGGCCGCCGGAGCCGGCGCGCTGTTCGCGGGCGAGGATCCGCATCCGGCCACCCACGCCACCGCGGTGGTCGCGCCGCCCACGACCGAGGACGACGCCTGGATCATCTTCACGTCGGGATCGACGGGCGTGCCGAAGGGCGTCGCGGTCTCGCACCGGTCCGCCGCGGCGTTCGTCGACGCCGAGGCCCGCCTGTTCCTGCAGAGCGCCCCGCTCGGACCGGGTGACCGCGTGCTCGCGGGCCTGTCCGTGGCGTTCGACGCGTCGTGCGAGGAGATGTGGCTCGCCTGGCGCCACGGAGCCTGCCTCGTGCCGGCCCCGCGCGCGCTGGTCCGCTCCGGGGAGGACCTCGGGCCCTGGCTGGTCGGGCACGGGATCACGGTGGTCTCGACGGTCCCGACCCTCGCCGCGCTGTGGCCTCAGGACGCGATCGAGAACCTGCGGCTGCTGATCTTCGGCGGCGAGGCGCTGCCGCCCGAGCTGGCGGCGCGCCTCGCGAGCGACGAGCGCGAGGTCTGGAACACGTACGGTCCCACGGAGGCCACGGTCGTGGCCTGCGCGGCCCTGATGGATGCGGACGCGCTCGCGGCGGGGGAGCCGGTGCGCATCGGCCTGCCGCTCGACGGCTGGGCGCTCGCGGTGGTGGACGCCGAGGGCAGCCCGGTCGCGGAGGGCGAGGTCGGCGAGCTCATCATCGGCGGCGTGGGCCTGGCGCGCTATCTGGATCCGGCGAAGGACGCCGAGAAGTACGCCCCGATGCCCGCCCTGGGGTGGGAGCGCGCGTATCGTTCGGGCGACCTCGTCCGCGCGGACGCCGCCGGCCTGGTGTTCCAGGGGCGGGCCGACGACCAGGTGAAGATCGGCGGGCGCCGGATCGAGCTCGGCGAGGTGGAGTCCGCGCTGCAGGCCCTCACGGCGGTGTCGGCGGCCACCGTGGTCGTGCAGCGCACGGAGGGCGGCGTACCGCTGCTGGTCGGCTACGTCGTCCCGGTGGACGGGTTCGACCGGCAGATCGCGCGCGCGGAGCTCGCCGAGACGCTGCCGGCGCCGCTCATCCCGGTCCTGGCCGTGATGAGTGGCTCGGCGTGCTCGGGATCCGGCCCGCCGACGAGTCCGCCGACTTCTTCCAGCTCGGAGGCGGGTCGCTCGCGGCCGCGCAGCTCGTCTCGCGCATCCGGGCGCGCGCGCCCGAGTTCACGATGGCCGACGTCTACGATCTGCCGCGACTGGGGCAGATGGCCGCCGCGGTCGAGGCCGAGTCGACGGACGAGCCGCACGACGTCGCGCGCATCGCACACCCGACCCCGCGGCGCATGCAGTGGGTGCAGACCCTCCTGGGCGCGCCGCTGCTCGCCCTGAGCGGCGCGCGGTGGATCGTGTGGCTGCTCGCGGCGAGCTGGATCCTGCAGCTGCTGCCGGGGTTCGAGGTGCTCCCGGACGCGCCGTGGTGGGCGATCCTGCTGGGCATCCTCGTGTTCGCGACGCCGTTCGGGCGGATGGCGATCGCCGCGGCGGCCGCCCGCCTGCTGCTCGGGGGCGTCCGGCTCGGCGACTACCCGCGCGGCGGCGGCGTGCACCTGCGCCTCTGGCTGGCCGAGCAGATCGCGCACCAGATCGACCCCGTCGGCCTCGCGGGCGCCCCGTGGGTGACCTACGCCCGCGCGCTCGGCGCCCGCATCGGCGAGGGCGTGGACCTGCACACGCTGCCGCCCGTCACGGGCATGCTTCAGGTCGGCGCGGGGGCGGCGATCGAGCCGGAGGTCGACCTCAGCGGGTACTGGATCGACGGCGACACCGTGCGCATCGGCGGGGTGCGGATCGGGGCCGGCGCCACGATCGGATCGCGCAGCACGCTCGCGCCGGGCGCGCGGATCGGCCGCGGCGCCGAGGTGGCCCCCGGCTCTGCGGTGTTCGGGCGCGTCAGGGCGGGGCAGCGCTGGGCGGGCTCGCCCGCGGTCCGGGTGGGCGGCGTCTCCGAGCCGTTCGCCGCGAGCCGGCCCGCGGCGCCGCGCCGCTGGCTGTGGGCGTACGCGGCGTCGTCGCTCGTGCTGGGGCTCCTGCCGTTCGCGGCGTTCGCCGTCGGCGGTCTCGTGCTCTCGGCCGGATTCCGCGGCGCCCCGTCGCTCGCCGATGCCATCCCGGGCATCCTGCTGTGGCTCGTGCCGGCGGTGCTCGCGGCGGGGGTCGCCTTCGCGGGCGGGGTGCTCGCGCTCGTGCGGCTCCTGTCGATCGGCCTGACCGAGGGCGTGCCCCCGGTCCGCAGCCGGGTCGCGTGGCAGGCGTGGACGGTCGAGCGCCTTCTCGACTCGGCCCGCACGCTCCTGTTCCCGATCTACTCCAGCCTGTTCACGCCCGTGTGGCTGGGGCTGCTCGGCGCCCGCGTGGGGCGCGAGGTGGAGGCCTCCACGGTCCTGCTCATCCCGTCGATGACGACGATCGACGACGGAGCGTTCCTCGCCGACGACACCATGGTCGCGACGTACGAGCTGCGGGGCGGCTGGATGCGCCTCGCGGCCGCGCGGATCGGAAAGCGCGCGTTCCTCGGGAACTCGGGCCTGGCGGGCGCGGGGCACCGCGTGCCCAAGGACGCCCTGGTGGCCGTGCTCTCGGTCGCGCCCGAGAAGGCGAAGGCGGGCTCGTCGTGGCTCGGATCGCCCGCTGTGCGCCTGCGCCGGGTCGTGAACGAGGCCGACCTCGAGCGCACCTACCGCCCGCGCACCTCGCTGCGGGTGGCGCGCGCCCTGTGGGAGCTGTGCCGCTTCGTGCCCCCGTGGTCGTCACGTGCGCGCTCGGCGTCGCGGTCATGCTGACCCTGGCCTGGCTCATCTCCGTCGTGGGAGTGCTCGGCGCGTTCCTCCTGTCCGGCGTCGTCCTGCTGGCGGCGGGCGCGCTCGCCGCGGCCGTCACGACGATCGCGAAGTGGACGTTCGTGGGCGCCATCCGGGCGGGCGAGCATCCGCTGTGGTCGAGCTTCGTGTGGCGGACCGAGGTCGCCGACACGTTCACCGAGATGCTCGCGGCGCCGTGGTTCGCGAACGCGGCGGCGGGCACGCCGGCGCTCGCGGTCTGGCTCCGCTCGCTCGGCGCGCGGATCGGACGCGGCGTGTGGACCGACAGCTACTGGCTGCCGGAGCCCGACCTCGTCTCACTCGGCGACGGCGCCACGGTGAACCGCGGGTGCGTCGTGCAGACGCATCTGTTCCATGATCGGGTGATGAGCATCGACACGGTCACGCTGGAGCCCGGCGCCACGCTGGGGCCGCACAGCGTGATCCTGCCCGCCGCGACGATCGCCGCGGCCGCGACCGTCGGCCCCGCGTCGCTCGTGATGCGCGGCGAGTCCGTGCCGGCCGCCAGCCGCTGGAGCGGCAACCCGATCGGCCCGTGGCGCGCGGTCAAGGTGCGCGCGTACCAGGCGGTGGAGCGACCCTCCGGGGCGACGCCGTGAAGCCCGACGCCTAAACGCCGCGCAGCGGCGACCCGAACGTCCGCATCGACCACTACGACCTCGTGCTCGACTACCGCGTGGGCGCCAACCGGCTGTCCGGCACGGCCACGCTCAGCGGCCGTGTGCGCGACCGCGCCCGGTCGATCTCGCTCGACCTGATCGGGCTGCGCGCGTCGCGCGTGAAGGCCACGCGGGGGATGGACGTCACGCACCGCCAGTCCGACGGGCGGCTGAAGGTGAGCTTCGCCCGGGCGCTGGAGGCGGGCGAGACGTTCACGATCGCGATCTCGTACGCCGGCTCGCCGCGCCCGCGCTCGACCCGCTGGGGCGCGCTCGGGTGGGAGGAGCTGGCCGACGGCGTGCTCGTCGCCTCGCAGCCGACCGGCGCCCCGACCTGGTTCCCGTGCAACGACCTGCCGCGCGACAAGGCCACGTACCGGATCGAGATCACGACCGGCCCGGAGTACACGGTCGTCGCGGGCGAGCCGACGACGCCCGAGACGCGGCGCGGCCGCCGCACCTGGCGCTTCGAGCTCGCCGTGCCGACCCCGACCTACCTGGTGGCGCTGCACATCGGCCGGTACGCGCGCCGCGACGTCGCGCTCGGGGCGGTGCGGGGCGCGATCCTGTATCCGCGCGCGATCGAGGCCCGCGTGGACGCCGACTTCGCGGACCTGCCGCGCATGATGGCCGCGTTCGAGGACGCGTTCGGCCCGTACCCGCTGCCCGGCTACACGGTCGTGGTCACCGAGGACGATCTCGAGATCCCCCTCGAGGCGCAGGGCATGGCCGTGTTCGGAGCGAACATCGACGGCCGGGGCGGGCTCGAGCGGCTGATCGCCCACGAGCTCGCGCACCAGTGGTTCGGCAACAGCGTGGGAGTGCACCGCTGGCGCGACATCTGGCTCAACGAGGGCTTCGCCTGCTACGCGGAGTGGATCTGGTCGGAGCGGTCCGGCGGTCCGGATGCGCACGGCCTCGCCCTGGCCCACCACGCGCAGCTCGCGCACGAGCCGCAGGACCTGGTGCTGTCGGACCCCGGCGCGGACCGGATGTTCGACGACCGCGTGTACAAGCGCGGGGCGCTGACGCTGCACGCGCTGCGGCTCACGGTCGGCGACGACGCGTTCTTCGGCATCCTGCGCGCGTGGACGGCCGCACACCGGGACGGCACCGCCAAGACCGCCGACTTCCTGCGCCTGTGCGAGGAGACGGCCGGCCCCGCGGTCGTGGAGATGCTCCGGGCCTGGCTGGACGACGAGGAGCTGCCGCGGCTGCCCAAGGGCGGCTCGCACGCGCCGCCCGCGCCGATCAGCCCGTCGCTCCCCGCCGGGGGAGCGCCAGCGCCACGCTGACGACGCACCCCTCCGGCGCGGGCCCGTCCGCGACCTCGATCGCGTCCGGGCGCCCCGGGACGCGCGCGAGCGCCGATCCGGGCAGACGGTCTCCCGCGACGCTCGAGACCGCCAGTTCGCCCGGAGGGACCCGCAGCCCGCGTCCGTCAGTCTTGAGCACGGCCTCGATCCGGGTCCAGCCGCGCAGGTCCGGGGGCGGCAGCGGGGCGAACAGGGGAGCGAGGTCGTCGAGCACGGAGCCGGCGGCGCCTCGCTCGACGTCCACGCCCAGCGAGTCCGCATCCCGCGCGTGCGCGGCGGCGGCCACGATCGTCGCGCCCGCGTATGCAAGGGCGACAGCCACGGGGGCGGCGAGGGCCCGCGGCGCGCCGTGGTCGTGCCCGCCGCAGCGCGCGCAGCGCCGCGCGACGCGCTCGTCCGCCCCGGGGGCGACCCGGCGGATCAGATCCGCGAGCAGCCGGTCGCCGGCGCGGGAGCGGGTCTCCATCTCGCCGACGTCGTCCCAGGCGATCAGCACGGGCCCGAGCTGCCGGATGTCGGACATGCGCGCTCCCGGGGCGGGCGGTGCCAACGGCACTCGCGGCGATCGCTGGTGCCCCTGGAGGGACTCGAACCCCCAACCGTTTCCTTAGGACGGAACTGCTCTTCCATTGAGCTACAGAGGCTGGCCCGTCCAGTCTACGGGGTGCGCTCGGCCGGGCCCGGAGACGCGACGCGGCGCCGCCTGGACGGATCCGGGCGGCGCCGCGTCTGCGCGTCTGTCGGCGCGCTACTGCTGCAGTGCGAGGGCGAAGCGGACGCCCTCCTGGGTGACCTGCGCGTCGAGCACCTTGTCGTCGAGCTCGTTGGCGGCGACCTGCTCGAGGAACACGCGGGCGTCGCCGTTCTCGATGACGGTGTCACCCTGCTCCGGCGACGGCGCGAGCGTCAGGGCGTAGCCCTCGGCCGACGCGCTCGTGCCCTGGATGCGAAGACCGGCGGTCGCGGCGTCCGGCGTCTGCTGCACGATGGTGCGAACCGCGTCCGCGGCGTTCTCGGTGAGCGTGAGCATCTGGCTCTCCTTCCCTCGGGACCGGCCACGATTCCGAGAATGGGAGCCGATTGCAAGGCTGACGCCCGACGTCCAGGCGATACACACCTGTATGCGACGTCGGGCGTCAGTGGGACAAAAGGAAATGAGGCGTGCGGTCAGTTCGCCGCTTCGTATGCCTCGATGATGTTGGCGGGAACGCGGCCGCGCTCCGAGATCGAGTATCCGTTTTTCTTGGCCCACTCACGAATAGGGGCGTAATCAGTCTGACCGCCTCGACGACGTCCGCGCGCGGGAGCCGAGCTCGACGACGAACCGGACGACATGCGGCGCGCGGCCGAAATGTATTTCGCGAAATCGTCGCGCAGAGCCTGGGCGTTGTCTGCGGTGAGGTCGATCTCGTAGCTCTTGCCGTCGAGCGAGAACAGGACGGTCTCGCCTTCTCCGGGCTCGAGGACGGTGCCGTCGATGTCATCGACGAGCTGGTGAACGATTTTTCGGGCCATGCCTGAGATGATAATGCTCGCGATGGGCATTTCACACCGGAGAGAAGTGCCCATCAGGGGGGGATGTGGATATTCCGCCGCGAAAGGCGGAATCTGCTAAGGAAGCAGGCCCCATTTCCGTGCTCGCGCGACCGCGGCATGGCGCGTCGAGGCATCGAGTTTCGCCATCGCCGCGCCCAGATATGCCTTGACGGTTCCCTCGCGCAGGCCGAGAAGCGCGCCGATCTGCGCATTCGTCTCGCCCAGCGCGGCGCGCGCGAGCACGTCCACCTCGCGCGGCGACAGGCGCACCTCGGGAACGGGCTCGAGTCGCGTCGTGTGGGCGTCGCCGGAGAGCGCGGCGAGCCGGCGCTCCACGTCGGCGAGCCGGGCCCGGATGGCGGGGTCGTCGATCGCGGAGGCGATCGCCCGCAGCTCGGCGTAGCTCTCGCGCAGCTCCTCCCGCTGCTGCGGCGCCAGCGCGCCGGGGTGATCCGCCGCGGTCCCGTCGGTCGCGGGTCGTCGGGTCTCGTCGCGCCGGCTCAGCTCCGCGGCGACCTCCTCGGCGACGCGCACGGCCGGCGCGGCCGCCACTCCTCCGATGTTCCGGTCGCCCCACGCGCCTCCGTAGAGCACGCCGCGCGCGCGACCGTCGACCACGATCGGCGCCGCCATCAGGGTGCGGATCCCCTCGCCCAGGATGTAGCCGTCGTAATCGTGCGTGATCTGGCGCGCCGTGCGGTAGTCGCCGGTCATGCGCGGGCGCAGCTCGATCATGGCGCGTCCGCCGAGGCCGCGCTCCAGCTGGACGGCGAGCCCCTCGAGGGAATCGGTGTGGGTGCCGTGGAAGGCGGTCATGCGCGCGACGCCGCCCTCGACCAGGCCCCCGAAGGCGACGGGGAAGCGGGTGCGGCGGGACAGCTCGACCACGGCGTCCGCGACCAGTCGGCGGTCGTCGGCGAGCTGCTGCGGCAGGGTCAACCGGCTACCTACTTTCGGGGGTGACGGGCCTTCCCCGTCTTTCGTAGCGTCGAACCTATCACCGGCTCCGCGTGCGCGCAGGGCCGTTCGCGGCGCGACGCAGCGCCGCGGTTCTCGACATGTGGCAAGGAGGCCTCGTGACAGAAACGCCCACCGGTGCGCCCGCGAAGGGACGCATCGATTACATCGCGGTGGAGGATTCGCCCCGATTCCGGGAGCTGAAGCGCGCACACCGCGGCTTCGTGTTCCCGCTCGCCGCGTTCTTCCTGATCTGGTACTTCGTGTACGTCCTGCTCGCCGGATGGGCGCCCGGATTCATGGCGCAGAAGGTGTTCGGCGATGTCAACGTGGGTCTGCTGATCGGACTCGGGCAGTTCGTCACCACGTTCGCGATCACGATGGCGTACGTGTCGTTCGCGAACAAGCGGCTCGACCCGCAGTCGTCGGCCATCCGTGAGGACCTCGAGAAGCAGGAGGCGGGCGCATGAACGCGGTCTTTGCGGCGGCCGCACCGGCCGCGGAGAACAATCCCGTCCTGAACATCGCGATCTTCGGGGCGTTCGTCGCGGTGACGCTGTTCATCGTCATCCGCGCGTCGCGCAACAACAAGTCGGCGGCGGACTTCTACGCGGGCGGGCGCTCGTTCTCGGGGCCGCAGAACGGCTTCGCGATCGCCGGTGACTATCTGTCGGCGGCGTCCTTCCTCGGCATCGTCGGCGCGATCGCCGTGAACGGATACGACGGATTCCTGTATTCGATCGGCTTCCTTGTGGCCTGGCTCGTCGCCCTTCTGCTGGTCGCGGAGCTGATGCGCAACACCGGAAAGTTCACGATGGCCGACGTGCTCTCCTTCCGGCTCAAGCAGCGCCCCGTGCGCATGGCGGCCGCCATCAGCACCCTCACGGTGTGCTTCTTCTACCTGCTCGCGCAGATGGCGGGCGCGGGCGGGCTGGTGTCGCTGCTCCTCGGCGTCAGCGACAAGGTCGGCACCGCGGCGGTCGTCACGGTGGTCGGCGTCCTGATGGTGGGCTACGTGCTCATCGGCGGCATGAAGGGCACCACCTGGGTGCAGATCGTGAAGGCGTTCCTCCTCATCGGCGGTGCGATCCTGATGGCGCTGTGGGTGCTGGTCATCCACGGGTTCGACTTCAACACGCTGCTCGGCGCGGCTGTGCAGGCCTCGCCCGACGGCGAGGCGACCCTGGCTCCCGGCCTGCAGTACAAGAACCCGATCGACTTCCTGTCGCTCGGTCTGGCGCTCGTGCTGGGCACGGCGGGCCTGCCGCACGTCCTGA
Source organism: Microbacterium lacusdiani (assembly GCF_054779895.1). Classification (NCBI taxonomy): domain Bacteria; kingdom Bacillati; phylum Actinomycetota; class Actinomycetes; order Micrococcales; family Microbacteriaceae; genus Microbacterium; species Microbacterium lacusdiani. The sequence goes on from NZ_BAAGXJ010000006.1 coordinate 157,378, forward strand.
TGCGCTTCTACACCGTGCCGACGGCCAAGGAGGCGCGCCGCTCGGTCGTATGGGCGATCTGGCTGATCGGCCTGTTCTACCTGCTGACGCTGGTGCTCGGCTACGGCGCCGGCGCGCTCGTCGGCGAGGAGACGATCCTCGCGGCGCCCGGCGGCGTGAACTCGGCGGCGCCTCTGCTCGCGCAGGCGCTCGGCGGTGCGGTGCTCATGGGCATCATCTCGGCCGTCGCGTTCGCCACGATCCTGGCGGTGGTCGCCGGCCTGACCATCACGGCCGCCGCGTCGTTCTCGCACGACATCTACAACGGCGTGATCAAGCGCGGCACCGCCACGGAGGGTCAGGAGCGCAAGGTCGCGAACGTGACGATCCTGGTGATCGGCGCCCTCGCGATCATCGGCGGCATCGCGGTGCTGGGTCAGAACGTGGCCTTCCTCGTGGCGCTCGCGTTCGCGATCGCCGCGTCGGCCAACCTGCCGACCATCCTGTACTCGCTGTTCTGGCGCGGCTTCACCACGCGCGGAGCCGTGTGGAGCATGTACGGCGGTCTGGCGGCCGCGATCATCCTGATCGCGCTCTCGCCCGTGTTCTGGGGCACGCCCACGAGCGTGTTCGGCGAGACCGGCGTCGCGATCTGGCCGCTGAGCAACCCGGGCATCGTCTCGATCCCGGTCGGGTTCCTGCTCGGCTGGCTCGGGTCGATCACGACGCCCAAGGGCGCGGAGGACCCGCGGCTCGCGGCCGAGATGGAGGTGCGATCGCTCACCGGCCACGGCGCCGAGAAGGCGGTGCACCACTAGAAGCGGAGGGGGAGCCGAGCGCCGGCTCGGGGCGGCCTACACGCCCCGGGTCGGCGCTCGGTGGTCTCCGGCCCCCGTCGTCAGGTCCACACGCCGCTGGTGCCGCGACGGTGGCTGCCCACGAGATGCGTGTCGACGATGCCCACGGCCTCCATCAGCGCGAACATCGTGGTCGGCCCCACGAACCGGAAGCCGCGGCGCTTGAGCTCCTTGGACAGCGCGACCGACTCGGGCGACGACGAGGGGATCTCGGCATAGCTGCGCGGCGCCGGGGTCTGCGCGGGGCGGAAGCTCCACACCAGGTCCGCCAGGCCGCCGTCGGACCGCAGCGCCACGGTCGCGCGGGCGTTGCCGATCGTCGCGAGGATCTTCGCGCGGTTGCGCACGATGCCGGCGTCGGCCATGAGGCGCTCGAGGTCGGCCTCGCCGAACGCGGCCACCGCATCCGGATCGAATCCCGCGAACGCCGCCCGGAAGGCGGGCCGCTTGCGGAGGATGGTCGCCCACGACAGCCCGGACTGGAAGCCCTCCAGGCTGAGGCGCTCGAACAGGCCCTGCTCGTCCCGGATCGGCATGCCCCATTCGGTGTCGTAGTACGCCTGCATGAGCGGATCGCGGGCGGCCCACAGCGGCCGGGTCAGCCCGTCCGCCCCCGTGACGAGGTCGTCGGTCTGCGAGGCGGCCGATGCGGATGCGGGCGGCGGAGCGGTGTCGGTCATGGGCGTCGGCTCCTCAGGGCGGGGGGGGGCGGGTGGGATGACGGCGGACGCGGCGCCGCTCGCACGGCGCTCGAGGTCGACCAGGAAGCGCTTGGCGCCGGGATCCGATCCGTACTCGCCGAGCGAGCCGTCGGCGCGCACGACGCGGTGCACGGGCACGACGAGCGAGAACGGCGTGGTCCGGCACGCGGTGCCGACCGCCCGATGCGCGCCGGGGCGGCCCGCGCGCGCGGCGACCTCGCCGTAGCTCGCGGTCTCGCCGTAGGGGATGTCGCACACGGCCTGCAGGGCCTCGCGGGCGAAGCCGCGCGTCAGGCCCCAGTCGAGATCGACGTCGAAGGCCATGCGCTCGCCGTCGAAGTACTCCTCGAGCTGCGCGCGGAGCGGATCGGCGGAGCCGGGGGCCCGATCGGGGACGACCCCCTGCTCGCGCGCGAGCATCTCGAGCGCCCAGCGGGTGTCGTCGCTCGTGACCCGCAGCGCGAGAAGGCCCGCGTCGGACAGCACGGCGATCGCGGTGCCGACGGGGGTCGGGATCAGGTCGTAGCGGAGGGTCACGCTCCCATCCTGGCCGGGTCCGGCGACACCGGCGGCCCCCCGCAGCTGCTGTGAGACGGGCGGGGCGGAAGTGACGCATGTGGACGAGCGGGACGCCGCCCACCGGGAGGCCCGGCCCAATCCGGCGAAACTCCGCGGCACGCCGCGTCGATCCCTCCGCGCGCGCCTACCCTGGCTCACGTGTGGCGAGCAGAAGGCAGCGCCGCGGTCGACGACACCGTGGCAGACACGGGCGCGATCGTGACGCCCATGGATCTCGGCGTGGCCGAGCCCGGGGCGGTGATCGCGCACGTGGCGGACCCCGAGCGCGAGCGCATGCGGATCGTCGCGGGCGACCTCGGCGGGCCGTCGCCGCTGCTGCACTACCCGCTGGGCGGAGACGCCGAGGCGGGCATCGACATCACGCGCGCGCACCCCGGGAGCCTCCCGCAGTTCATCACGGGCAAGTCGACGCTGCTGTCGAACCTGTTCCGCGACGAGGTCGCGCTGCGCACCGCGCGCATCGCCGCCGAGCGCATCACGGCGAAGCACCTCGAGCTGCGCACGGTGCGCGGCATCGACGCCGTGCGCCTGGCGGTCGGCATGGCCGTGTGGAGCATCGGCGGCGAGGAGTTCGCCGCTCCGGTGCTGCTGCGTCCGCTCGCCATCCGGCGCCACCACTCCGACTTCGAGCTGAAGCTGCACGGCCGCTTCCACGTGAACCCCGAGCTGGTCCGCGCGGCGCGCGACCACTTCGGCATCGACCTCGACGGCGAGGCGCTCGCGGCGCTCGCGTACGGCGAGGGCGTGTTCAAGCCGCAGCCCGTGATCGACCGGCTCCGGGCGGCCGCCGCCCACGTCGACACCTTCACGGTCAAGCCCCGCCTGGTCGTCTCGACCTTCGCCGACGTCGGCAGCGCGATGGCCCGCGACCTGAGGCGCCTGGACCACCCGCTGCTGAACGCGCTCGCGGGGCACCCCGAGGACTTCGCGGCGCTGGACGCCGACGCGGCCGCCCCGGTCGTGACGAGCCCCGACGAGCGGGCGCCCGCGGCCGACACGCTGCTGCTCGACGCCGACGCGGAGCAGGAGGCGGTGCTCGCGCGCATCGCGGCCGGCCAGTCCCTCGTGGTCCACACGCTGCCCGGCACGGGCGGCACCCAGACCGTGATCAACGCGATCGGATCGCTCGTGCGCGCCGGCAAGCGCGTCCTCGTCGTCAGCGCGCGCCGTTCGACGCTCGACGGCGTGCGCCACCGCCTGTCGGGCATCGGCCTGGACGGGCTGGCGGTCTCGCCCGCGGATCTGCGGCGCGACCTCATCCGCGCGATCGGCCGCAACGAGAAGGCCACGCAGCCCAAGGTCGCCGAGATCGACGACGCCCTGGTGCGGCTGCGCAATGTGCTGCGCGACTACCGTCGCGCGCTGACCCGCACGCACGACCGCCTCGGCGTCTCCGTGCTGGATGCGACGCGCGCGCTCACCAAGCTCGCGAACCTGCCCGAGCCGCCGTCGACCTCGGCGCGCCTGGGCATCCGGGCGCTCGAGGCGCTCGCCGGGGACCGCCGGCAGGCGGCGTCCACGCTCGCTCTCGCGGCGCGACTCGGCGAGTTCAAGATCGGTCCCGACGACTCGCCCTGGTACGGCGTGACCTTCGCCACGACCGAGGAGGCGCGGCGCGCGCACGAGCTCGCGGGCAAGCTGCACCGCAAGAGCGTCCCCGACCTGCTCGAGCGCGGCTACGAGCTCATCGCTCAGACGCACATGCGGCCGTTCACGACGATCGACGAGCTCGGCGAGTTCCTGCGCCTGCTGCACGGCATCCGCGACTCGCTCGACCGCTTCAGCCCCACCGTGTTCGAGCGCCCGCTCGCCGACATGATCCGCGCCTACGGCCCGCGTCGCGAGTCGCAGAACATGACCGGCGCCGCGCGCCGCCGCCTCAAGCGCCTGGCGAAGGAGTACCTGCGCCCGGGCGTCCACATCGCCGACATGCACGACGCGCTCGTGCGCATCCAGCACCAGCGCGCGCAGTGGCAGAAGCTCGTCGACGTCGGCACCATCCCCGACATCCCGCTGGGCCTGGCCGACGTCCAGGTCGAGTGGCAGCGGGTCGAGGCCGAGCTGACGGATCTCGACGGCGCGCTGGGCCGCGGCACGCGCCTGGCAGCGATGCCCGTGCAGCGGCTCGTGCGCACGATCGCCGGGCTCGCCGCCGAGTCCGACGTGTTCGACAACATCGTGGAGCGCGCCGAGCTGCGCACCGAGCTCGCGCGCCTGGGCCTGGAGCCCCTGCTCACGGAGCTGTCCGTGCGTCACGTCGACGAGGCGCGCGTGGGCGACGAGCTCGAGTTCGCCTGGTGGCAGTCGGTGCTCGAGCACCTCCTGCAGAACGACCGCGCGCTGCTGGGTGCCAACACGTCGGTCGTCGACCGCCTCGAGCGCGACTTCCGGCTCGTGGACGAGGCGCACGCGGCGGCCTCCGGCCCTCTCCTCGCGTGGCAGCTGGCCGCGCAGTGGCGGATCGGCATCGTCGACGAGCCCGAGGAATCGGCGGCCCTGCGCCGCGCCCTGACCCAGGGCGAGATCACGCCGGCCGGCCTCGCGGCGGCCGCCCCGACCCTGGCGCGCACGCTCGCGCCCGTGTGGATCGCCTCGCCGTACGATGTGCCGTCGATCCCGGATGAGCCCGCCTTCGACGTCGTGCTCGTCGCGGACGCCGGGGCGATCGGTCTCACGGAGGCGGTTCCGGCCATCCGCCGCGCGCGTCAGGTGGTCGCGTTCGGCGACCCCGTGACGCAGCGCCCGACGCCGTTCGTCGTCGCCGCGACGGGCGAGCCGGCCGAGGACGCGGCGGTCGACCACGACAGCCTGTTCGAGACGCTCGCCGAGGTGCTTCCGGTCGAGACGCTCACCCGCAGCTACCGGGCGGGCGGTGAGGACCTCGCCGAGCTCGTGAACGACGCGTTCTACGGGGGCGAGATCGTCTCCCTGCCGTGGGCCGGCTCCTACCTCGGGCGCGGCAGCCTGTCGGTGGACTACGTCGAGGGCGGCTCCGGCACGCCGGACCCGGTCACCGGCTCGGTCGAGAGCCCGGATGCCGAGGTCGCGCGCGTGGTGACGCTCGTCGTGGAGCACGCGATCAACCGGCCCACGGAGTCGCTCATGGTCGTCACCGCGAGCCGCCGCCACGCCGAGCGCGTGCGCGCCGCCGTCATGGAGGCGTTCGCCGGCCGCGCGGACGTCGCCGACTTCGTGGCCCGCGAGACCGCCGAGCCGCTCGCGGTGCTGACCCTCGAGGAGGCCACGGCCGAGAGCCGCGACCGCGTGATCTTCTCGCTCGGCTACGGCCTCACGAAGCACGGCCGGGTGCTCAGCGACTTCGGCGACCTCTCGACCCCCGACGGCGAGCGCCTTCTCACGGTCGGCATGACCCGCGCGCGCCGCTCGATGGTGATCGTGTCGTCGATCCGGCCCTCGGCGTTCGACGAGGGACGCCTGGAGCACGGCGCCGCGACGCTGATGGGCATCCTCGGCGGCATCGCCGCGCGCGGTCGCGAGGCGCGTCTCGAGGACCTCGCCGACCCGCTCACGCTGGCGCTCGCCCGCGAGCTTCGCCGTCTCGGCGTCGCGGTCGACGTGGACTACCGGGGCCTGCTGCCGCTGGTCGCGCAGCACGCCGGCAAGGCGGTCGTGGTCGAGTCCGACCCGGAGTCGCGCGGCGAGTCCCTGCGCGAGTCGCTGCGCCTGCGGCCGCACGTGCTGCGGCGCCTCGGGTGGCACTACGTGCGCGTGCACGCGTTCGACCTGTACAGCGACCCGGCGGCCGTGGCCGAGCGGATCGCCGCGGTGCTGGGCGTCTCGCCCGAGGCGCAGCGCGCGGACGGCGACACGCAGCCGCTCGACACCCAGCCGTGACCGGCGGATCGGACGAGGAGCCGCGGCAGCGGATCGTGCGCGTGCGCGGCGCGCGCCGCGCAAAGCTGACGCCGGTCGAGGGCACGCTCAGCGACTCCGAGGCCGAGGCGACGCTGCGCGGGGAGGAGCCGGCGCCCGCGAAGCCCGCGGAGGAGGGCCGCGGCCCGAACGACGAGCGCCTGCGCCGCGACGTCCCGCCGCACTACTGACGAAGACGAGAGGCCCGCCCGATCCTGAGGATCGGGCGGGCCTCTCGTGAGCGGTCTGAGCGGATCAGGCCTGGTTGCGGGCGGCGAGCAGGTCGCGGATCTCCGCGAGCAGCTCCTCCTGGGTCGGAGCGGCGGGCTCCGGCTCCTCCTGCACGCCCAGGCGGGCGGCGCGGCGCTCGGCCATCTTGTTCATCGGGACGATGAGCAGGAAGTACACGACGGCCGCCACGGCGAGGAAGTTGATGATCGCCGAGATGATCGCGCCGATGCCGAAGTTGGCCGTGGCGAAGATGCCGGGGATCGGGATGACCCACTCGGCGAGGTTGCCGGACGGCACGAGCGCGCCGATCAGCGGGTTGACGAGGTTGTCGACGACAGCGGTCACGATGGCGGTGAACGCCGCGCCGATGATCACGGCGACCGCGAGGTCGATCACGTTGCCGCGAGTGATGAAGTCCTTGAAGCCCTGGATCATGTGGTCCCCCTTATGTGCCGGTCGTTCCGGCGTCATGGTCTCGGAGTCACGCGCCCGATGCGGGCGTCGTCTCCGGCTTAGATGATGCCGCAGGGGCAGGGGAAGTGCCAGCACCGCCCGAGGAAGCGCCCTGCGTGTCGCGCGCCCCGGCGTTCCGCGAATCGGTGCGGTAGAAGCCGCCGCCGTTGAACGTCACTCCGATGGATCCGTACTGCTTGCGCAGCGCGCCGCCGCACTCGGGGCACTCGGTCAGCGACGGCTCGCTGAAGGACTGGACGGCGTCGAAACGGTGCCCGCACGACTTGCAGGCATAGGCATAGGTGGGCATGCGACCTCGGGTGGCGATCGGTGGTGGGTGTCTGGGTGCGCGTGACCCGCTCGCCGGGGGCGAGGCGGATCAGCGGTCGGCCGGCAGATCCAGGGTGCGCGTCGGGGTGACGACCCCGGAGACCGGCTGGTCGTGCACGTCCCGCGGCACGCTGTCGACCAGTTCCGAATCATAGATGACCGCGTAGACCGGCGGGCGCCGGTCCATCGAGCCCAGCGTCTTGTCGAAGTACCCGCGACCCCATCCCATCCGCATCCCGGTCCGATCGACGGCCGCGGCCGGGATGAGCATGACGTCCACGTCGTTCACCGCGATCGGGCCGAGCAGATCGCCGACGGCCTCCGGCACGCCGAGCGCCGTCTCGACCTCCTCGCCGCCCGGGGAGGCGACCGTCCAGTCGAGCAGGCCGTCCTCGCGCATCACGGGGAGCAGCACCCGGATGCCGTGCGACATGGCCCAGCGGATGAACCCCCGCGTGCCGGGCTCCGTGGGGGAGGAGAGGAAGCAGGACACGCTGCGTGCGCCGAGCCGCGCCACGAGGGCCTCGAGCTGAGCCCGGATCCCCTCGCCGGCGGCTTCGCGCTGCGCGTCGGAGAGGAGCTGACGTCGCTCGCGGAGTTCGGCGCGGAGTGCGCGCTTGGCCTGATCCAGCGTGTCCGTCATGCCGCGATCATACGGGGAGCGCCCCGGGATCACGGGCGGATAACGGGTCGTCGCATACGATGAGGGAATGCATCCCCCGCAGATCAAGGCAGTCATCCCCGCGGCCGGACTGGGCACGCGCTTCCTCCCGGCGACCAAGGCCACTCCCAAGGAGATGCTGCCGGTCGTCGACAAGCCGGCCATCCAGTACGTCGTCGAGGAGGCGGTGGCCGCCGGCATCCGCGATGTGCTCATGATCATCGGGCGCAACAAGAACGCGCTCGCCAACCACTTCGACTCGGTCCCCGAGCTCGAGACCAAGCTGATGGACAAGGGCGACCAGGCCCGCCTGGAGCGCGTGCAGGCGTCGAGCGACCTCGCCGACATCCACTTCGTCCGCCAGGGCGAGCCCAAGGGCCTGGGGCACGCGGTGCTGCGCGCCCAGGCGCACGTCGGCAGCGCGCCGTTCGCGGTCATGCTCGGCGACGACCTGATCGACGAGCGGGACGAGCTGCTCACGACGATGATCGACGAGCAGGCCAAGCGCGGCGCCATGGTCATCGCCCTCATGGAGGTCGACCCCGACAGCATCCACATGTACGGCTGCGCCGACGTCGAGGCCACCGACACCGACGACGTCGTGAAGGTGAAGGGCCTGGTCGAGAAGCCCGCGAAGGAGGACGCGCCGTCCAACCTCGCCATCATCGGCCGCTATGTGCTCACCCCGGAGATCTTCCCGGTCCTGGAGCGCACGCAGCCCGGCAAGGGCGGCGAGATCCAGCTCACGGACGCGCTGCAGGAGGTCGCGGCCGACCCCGAGGGCCCCGGCGTCTACGGCGTCGTGTTCCGCGGTCGTCGCTACGACACGGGCGACCGCGTCGACTACATCAAGGCCATCATGCGCCTCGCCGCCGACCGGGCCGACCTCGGCCCCGAGCTGCGCCCGTGGTTCAAGGAGTTCGCGGCGTCGCTCTGAGCGTGCCCGCCGTTTCGACCACGAGGAGCCGGATGGACGGTCTCGCCCCGCGCCAGCACGGGCCGATCTCCATCCGGCTCGTCCGTTCCCGGGACGCCCGCGTGCTGCAGCACGAGCTCGTGACGAACCGCTCATGGCTGCGGCCCTGGGAGGCGACGAGCCCCGGCGGCCCGGCGCCGCTCGACATGCGCGGCAGCATCCGCCGACTGCTGCAGCAGTACCGCGACGGCCAGGGCGTGCCCTTCGTCATGGAGTACGACGGCGAGATCGCCGGTCAGCTCAACGTGTGGGGGATCGCGCGCGGATCGCTGTCGTCGGCCACGATCGGCTACTGGGTCAGCGAGCGGTTCGCCGGGCGCGGCGTCACGCCGACCGCGGTCGCGCTCGCGACCGACGTGTGCTTCACCGAGCTGCAGCTGCACCGGATGGAGATCTGCATCCGTCCCGAGAACGCCGCGAGCCTGCGCGTCGTGCAGAAGCTCGGCTTCCGGTACGAGGGCCTGCGCCGCCGGTACATCCACATCGACGGCGACTGGCGCGACCACTACGCGTTCGCGCTCACGGCCGAGGAGGTGCCGGAGGGCGTGCTGCAGCGCTGGCTCGCCGGACGCGCGCCCCAGCATGCGGCGGACATCTCCTGACTCACGCCCCGTCGATCGGCTCGGGCACCGCAAGCGGTGCCGCTCGCCGCTCGACCACTGTCGCTGACGCTCCAGTGAGGCGTGAGGGCGCGCTTCGCGCGCGGGCCGCATCCGCAGCACGCTCGCCTGCGGCTCGCACGACGGTCGGCGTACCGCCCCCCGGTCATTGAGTGGCGGGGGACACCCTCCGGTCGTTGAGCGGAGCGAAGCGGAGACGAAACGGCGGGCGGGTGCGCGGCGGGACATGCCCGTGGGTGACCGGACACGCCCGCGGCCTGCGGGGCGGGCGGCGGCGCGTCCCCTACCGTGGGTCGCATGGATGGGCAGCTGCTGGGCGGAGGCGTGGTCGTCGCCGTCGCCGTGCTGCTCTGGCTCGTGTACCTGCTGCCCACCTGGCAGAGCCGCATGCAGTACAACGCGGCCGAGCGCAATGCCGTGCGGCTGAACCAGGCCCTGCGGGTGCTGGCCGAGACGAGCGAGACGCCCGAGGAGGTGCGCGTCGAGCTGACCGCGCGCGAGGCCGCCGCCAAGCAGAAGCTCGCCCGCCGGCTCCAGGCCGAGCGCACGAGGCTGAGCGTCGAGCAGGCGCGCCTGCAGGCCGAGAAGGATCTCGTCGCGCTCGAGCGGCAGCGGATGGAGCTCGCCCGCCAGCGGTCCACGCCGGCGGTCCGTCAGGCGAAGGCCCGACGCCGCGTGCGCCTCGTCGCGACCGCGCTCTCGCTCACCGGGCTCGCCGGCGCCGGCTTCGGCGCCTGGGCGCTCCTCGCCGGAGGGGGAGCGCTGTGGCTGTCACTCGGCGTCGGCGCCGCGATGACCGGGGCTCTCGTGCTGCAGCGGATGGCCGCGGTCCAGGCTCGGGCGGCCCGCCGGGTGGTCGCGCCGCCGGTCGTGCAGTCCGTTCGCCGCTCGGCGCCCGGCACGCTCATCGACGAGGCGGATCGGGGATGGGTCCCGCGTCCGCTTCCCGCGCCGCTGTCGACCACGAGCGGATCCCGCGCGCAGGCGGCCCGCGCCGAGCGTGACGCGCGCGAGGCGTTGCGCCGCGCGGCGCAGGAGGAGGCGCTGCGCGCCCGCGCCGAGCAGCTGCGCCCCGCGCCCGTCCCCATCGAGACCGCTCGTCCCGCCGCGGCGGCATCGCCGTTCGCGGGGATGGGGTACGTCGACGACGCCGAGATCGAGGCGCACGTGCGCGAACTGCTCGCGCGCCGCGCCACGGCCTGACGCCCGTCGCGGCGCGCCCGACGGTTCCGGCCGATGTGCGGGAGCGCCCGCCGGGTCTGGTAATGTAGTCCGAGGTTCACGGGCCCATGGCGCAGTTGGTAGCGCGTCTCGTTCGCAATGAGAAGGTCGGGGGTTCGAATCCCCCTGGGTCCACCGGAACGCAGAAGGCCCCGCCGCATGGCGGGGCCTTCTGTCATTGCCGACGGGACTACGCGCTCAGGCGGCCGAGGAGTGCGCGGGCGACCGACGCGGATGACTGCGGGTTCTGCCCCGACACCAGCGCGCCATCCTCCACGACGTGATCCGCCCAGGGCTCGGCAGCCTCGACCCGCACGCCCTGCGCGCGCAGCGTGCTCTCGAGAAGCCAGGGTGCCTTGTCGGCGAGCCCGCCCTGACGCTCCTCCTCGTCGGTGAAGGCCGCGACCTTCCGGCCCTCCGCGGTGAGGGAGCCGTCCTCACGCCGCGCGGCAAGCAGGGCGGCGAGCCCGTGGCACACGAGGGCGAGGGGCTTGTCGGTCTCGAGCGCCTCGGCGAGGAGCGCCCCCGACGTCGGATCCGACGCGAGGTCCTCCATGGGGCCGTGGCCACCGGGGTAGAACACCGCGTCGAACGCGGCCAGGTCGATGTCGTCGAGCCGGCGCGGCGCCTGCAGGCCCTCGATCGCCGCGAGCGCGTCCCGGGCATCCTCGTCTGCGGCGAGGGAGCCCTCGTCGGCGACCGGCGCCACGCCGCCCGGCGTCGCGAAGACGACCTCGTGGCCGGCGTCGGTCAGCAGGCGGTAGGGCGTCAGGAGCTCCTCGGCCCAGTAGCCGGTGGGGTGCGAGGTGCCGTCGGACAGCGTCCAGGAGCGGGCGCCGGTGACGACGAAAAGGACGGTGGACATGTCTCTCCTCCAACGTGGGATGCGACGTCCGGGCGGGCGCCGCATCCGTCACAACGCACCGCGACCCCCGCTCTTCCGATAGCTTCGCGATATGGGTCATAGATCTGCTGATGGGTTGGATCGCCTTCCGCTGTGGCGCGCGTTCCTCGCCGTGCACGCGTCGGGATCGCTGTCCGGCGCCGCGCGCACGCTCGGCCTCACCCAGCCGGCCGTGACCGCGCAGCTCAGGTCGCTCGAGGAGGTCCTGGGCGAGCGGCTGTTCGAGCGGAGCGCGCGAGGCGTCACACCCACGCCCCGCGCCGACGAGCTCGCGGCACGCCTCGCCGGTCCGTTCGCGGCGGTCGCCGAGGCGATCGGCGGCGCCGGCGCGGGTGACGACGGGCCGCATCCACCGGTGCGGCTCGGGGGAGCGGCGGATCTCCTGGCCGAGGTCGTCGTCCCGGCGCTCGCGCCCCTGGTCGCCGCGGGGGTGCGGCTGCAGGTCGTCCCGGGGTCGAGCGGCGCCCTGGTCGACAGCCTGCGCGCGGGGGTGCTCGACCTCGTGGTGGCCTCCGAGCGACCGCGCGGACGCTCGGTGCTCGCGACGCCCGTCACGGACGAGACGTTCATCCTCGTGGCCGCACCCGGGGTGGTGCCGACGCCGGTCGCGTCCGCGGACGATCTCGGAGCGGTGCCGCTGCTGGCCTACGCACACGACGTGCCCATCCTGCGCCGGTACTGGCGCCACGTCTTCGGCGCGCGCCTCGAGCGAGAGCCAGCGCTCACGTTCCCCGACCTGCGCGCGCTGCGCGAGGCCGCGCTCGCGGGCGCCGGCGCCACGGCGCTTCCGCTGCACGCCTGCCGCGAGGTCCTGGCGAGCGGACTGCTGGTCGACCTGCACCCGAGCGACGACCCGCCGATCAACACCCTGTTCCTGGTCCGCCGGTCGGGAGCACCCGCCCCGCACGTGGAACGCGTGCGGGCGGCCGTGACGCGTGCGGTGATCGACGCCCTGAACTAGACCGGTCAGCCGGGCCTCTGCAGCCAGCCGCGCGCCGTGAGATACCGCAGGAACTCGTACTTCTCTCGAATGAGCCGGGCGAACTGGTTGCGGGTGTCGGGGATGAACCAGAAGGTCGCTCGGGACCGGCGGAGCGTCCATCCCATGAGGTGCTGGGCGACGTAGCTGAGCCAGACGTCCTCGACGAACCGGAACCGGTCCGGGCACTCGAACACGCGGTCGTCGAGGAAGACCGACGTGTCGATGATCATCCCGCAGGTGCCGAGGTACTGCGCCCGCCGGCCGCGTCGCACGGGCACCCGGAGCCAGTAGTGCGGTGGGAACAGGAAGCGGTACGCCCACCATCCCGTCGCGGTGCGCGGCCGCGCCTCGCCGACCAGCGTGCGGATCGTGCGCGGGCCGAACAGCTGGTCGTCGTCGATGAACACGACGTGCGGATGGGACGGGGCGAGCTCGCGGGCCAGGTGGAAGCGGCCGAAGCCCCCGATGTTCTCGGGGCTGTGGTGGAAGCGCACGGGGAGCGGGCCCTCGGCGGCGGCAGCCTCCAGCTGCTCGGAGATGGCGGGGTTGTTGTTCCACACGTGGAGCTCGACGGACACGTCGGACTGCGCCGCCAGGGCGCGCAGGGTGCGGCGGAAGTACTCCGGCCGCCGCCAGGTGCACATCACGACCGGGATCCTCGCGGGCGCATCGCTCACGGAGCGACCGTAACGCGGTGCGGGCCCGCCGCCGAGGGGCTTCCGAGCGGTGCGAGCCGTCGCTACAGTCACGCCCTACGGGCCCCTCGGCGGCCTGACGGCATCGCCGCTACGGGGCGCGGGAGAGCCTGAGCCGGGGCGGGGACGGTGCGACACGCCCGGGGGATGGCCGGGTTTGCCCCGCCCCCGGGATCCACGTAATGTATTCCCTTGTCGCCGCCAAGCGGTGAGGTTGAGCCGGAAGGCTCCCACCCCAGGTCGACGACGAACTCCACGACAGAACCACCCGGAACGGGTGCGACTGGCGTGGGATTGCTGCCCGCTCTGCGGTCACAGCGACACGGAGTGTCGATTTGACAGCGAGAGAGCGAGCGGTAAGATAGAGAAGTTGCCCCGGAGGGCTGCGGCGGGAGTCGCAGGGCTGGGAGCATCCGATCCTTGAGAACTCAACAGCGTGCACTTGTCAAATGCCAAATAACCTCGGCAACCTGCCTTTTTGGTCGGTTGCGAGATTCCTTTGGATCAATTTTGGAAGTCAGTTTTGACATCCGTTTTTGGTCAGCATCAAACTC
>NZ_BAAGXJ010000007.1:0-108861 GCF_054779895.1 Microbacterium lacusdiani
CTGCGACGCGCCGTCCGCGAGCTGCCTGCCGCCCGACGCGAGCTCGCCCGCGCCCGTGCCGAGCTCGGCGGCGCCGCCCGCGAGCTCCTCCGCGCCGTCCTGCGCGGCCCCCGCGCCGTCGGCCAGCTGCGCGGCGCCGTCGGCCGCCTCGCCGAGCTGCTCGCCGAGCGTCGTGTAGCCGATGAAGACGTTCTCGAGCGTCGCCTCCGACAGCATCCGGCCCATCGATGCGGTCGCGACCGACGCGATCTGGCTCGTGATGGCCTCGTCGACGATGCGCGCGTCGGGCGCCGTCACGACGTCGATCGTCGCCTGCTCGGGGGCCTCATCGGACCCCGACAGGTTCCGCCCGGCCGAGGTCGCGGCCGCCGAGAACTCCTCGGGGATGGTCACGACCGCCTGGTACGTGCCGTCGGCCAGGCCCTCGGCGGCGTCGTCTTCGTTGGACAGCACCCAGGTCAGATTGCCGTCGACGTCATCCGATCCCTCGACCAGGCCGGCCGCCAGCTGGCGGCCCAGCGGCGTGTACTGGTCCTGGACGGTCACGGGCTCGTCGAGGTTGACGATCGCGGCGGTCATGTTGTCGAGGCGCTCGGCCGGATCGTACAGCGCGGCGACGAGCACGCCGCCCACGAGCGCCGGGAGCAGCAGCACGCCGAGCACCGTGAGCCACGAGACGGGCCGGGTGCTGCGGGCGCGCTCGACTCCGGCGAGGGTCAGGCTGCGGAGGCGGTTCATGCGGAGACCTCATTCGGGATGGTCGCGGGAGCGGGGGAGACGTCGACACGACGGACGCCGACCCAGCCGGCGTCGGACAGGAGCCGCTGCGCGGCGGACGGGTCGGATGCCGTCAGCACCACGGTGAGCGGATCCGGCGCGAGCGCGTGCCGCGCGTCGCGCAGCACGGCGGCGACCTGGTCGCGCGCCGCCGGCTCGAGGGCGTCGGCGCCGTCGATCACGACGATCGGGGCGCGCGCCGCGGCGCGCACCGCCCGGGCGGGCGCCTCGCCGGGCTCCGGGGCAGCGAGCAGGGCCAGGCCGACGTGGGCGCGCACCCAGGCGGCGCGGCCGGGGAGCAGGTGCCCGGCGACGCGGAGCAGGCCGCCGGTCGCCGGTGTGCGGCCGGCGATCGCGAGCCCCACGGCGCGGGCGCCGCGCGGATCCGCCGAGGTCAGCACCAGGGCGTCGCCCGGCTCGGCGCGCAGCGTCACGCCCGAGGCCAGGACGGGGCCGTCCTCCACCGCGACCTCGAGATCCTCCGCCGCGATCACGGCGGTCGATCCGGGCTCGGGCCAATCGGCCAGCGCGCGCTCGCGCTCGACCGCCTCGCCCTCGATGTCGAAGTGGGGCAGCATCCGGTCGAGCCGGCGCGGCATCCACCAGGCCTTGTCGCCCAGCAGCGCCATGACCGCGGGCACGAGCGTCATCCGCACCACGAATGCGTCCACCGCGATGCCCACCGCGAGCGCGAGCGCGATGGGCTTGAGGTTCGCGTCGCCCTCGGGCACGAACGCCGCGAACACCGCGAACATGATGATCGCCGCCGCCGTGACCACGCGCGCCGAGGCCGCGAACCCGCTGCGCACGGCCTCGACCGCGACCTCGCGCGAGCCGCCGAGCCGGCGCGCGGCGTGCACGAAGTCCTCGCGCATGCGCGAGACCAGGAACACCTCGTAGTCCATCGCGAGCCCGAACAGCACGCCCATCACCACGATCGGCATGAACGCGATGACGGGGCCCGTGCGCGTCACGTGCAGCAGGTCGGCGCCCCAGCCCCACGAGAACACCGCGGCGACCACGCCGAACGCGGCGAGGATGGACACCAGGTAGCCGAGTGCGGCCTTGAGCGGCACCCAGATCGAGCGGAACACGATCATCAGCAGCACGAAGGACAGGCCGACGACGAAGATGCCGAACGGCACGAGCGCGGCGCCGAGCCGGTCGGAGATGTCGATCGACACCGCCGTCGTGCCCGTGACCTTGAGGTCGATGCCGTACTCGTCGAGCCATTCGTCGTGGTGCGCGCGCAGCTCCCGCACGAGCTCGCTCGTGGCCGGGTCGTCGGGCGCGGTCTCGGGCACGATCTGCACGATCCCGGTGTCGGCCGTCTCGTTCGGGGTCGCGAGAGCGACCTCGCTCACGCCCTCGATCTGCTCGACCTCGGCGCGCAGGTCGTCCATCAGGCCGACCGGATCGGTGGACGTCACGATCGTGCCGGTCAGGATGAGCGGGCCGTTGAAGCCCGCGCCGAAGTGCTCCGACGTGAGGTCGTAGCCGATGCGCGCCTCGTTGTCCTCGGGCAGCACGCCGGCGTTCGGCAGCGCGAGGCCCAGGCTGCCGACCGGCAGGGCCATGAGCCCGAGACCCAGGACGACCGCGACCGTCGTGACCACGGGATGCCGCGTGACGCCGCGCACCCAGCGCGTGCTGAAGCCCTCCCGCGGCGCGCGGGACGGCTCGGCTTTCTGCGCGCGGCGCGGGCGGCCCACGACGCGGTGCTTCACGAAGCCGAGCAGGGCGGGCGTGAGCGTGACGGCGATCAGCACGGCCACCGCGACCGCGACGGCCGCCGCGATGCCCATCGTGGTGAGGAACGGGATGTTCGCGAAGCCGAGACCGATCAGCGCGATCAGCACGGTCACGCCCGCGAACACGACGGCGGATCCGGCCGTTCCGGTCGCGCGGCCCGCGGACTCCTCGAGCTCCATGCCGTCGCGCGCCTGGTCCTGGTGCCGCGCCGCGATGAACAGCGCGTAGTCGATGCCGACCGCCAGCCCCAGCATGAGCGCGAGCATCGGGGTCGTGGCAGACACCGTCGCGAACTGCGTGGCCGCGACGATCCCGAGCAGCGAGACGCCGACGCCGATCAGCGCGACGCCGAGCGGCAGGCCCGCCATCACGAAGGACCGGAACGTCACGATCAGCACCAGGAGCGCGATCACCACGCCGACCGCCTCGGTCAGCGTGACGGTCGGCAGCTCCGTGGCGAACAGCTCGCCGCCGAGCGCGAGCTGCGAGCCCTCCGGCAGGTCGGGGCGGAGCGCGTCGACGACCTCCTGGAGCGACTCCTTGTCGTCGTCCGTGACATCCGTCATGGTGCCCTCGAACTGGAGCCGAACGATGGCCGCGGACTCGTCGTCCGACACCATGCCGGTGACCAGCTCGTCGTACGGCGAGGTGGCGCTGCTGACGCCGTCGACGTCCTCCAGCTCGGCGACCGCGTCCTCGATCGGCGTCCGGTAGGTCTCCTCCGTGACGTCGTCGCCCGGGGCCGCGACCACGATGAACTGCGCGCTCGTGCCCGACACCTGCGGGAACGTCCGGCTCAGCTGCTGCAGCCCCTCCTGCGCCTCCGTGCCCGGGATCGAGAACGCGTTGTCGAAGCCCCGATTGAGGCCGAGGGCTCCGCCGCCGACCGCGAGCAGGATGAGCAGCCAGCCCAGGAGCACCCGCCACGGGTGGCGGAACGACCAGCGGCCGAGCGAGTAGAGCAGGGTGGACACAGGCGCCTCCGGATGAGGGGAATGGCAGGGGTCGATACAACGCTGTATCCGATACAAGTGTGTATCGTAATCGCCTGCCCGTGCAAGCGGCTGGGGGTGCGGTGGGAGAATCGCAGGATGGAGACCCGGATGACCGAGACGAGCGAGGAGCGCGTGCCGACCCGCAGCCGCGAGAACACGCGCGCGCGGCTGCTCGACGCCGCCGCTCAGGTGTTCGCGGAGGTCGGGCTCGGCGAGGCCTCGGTCGAGGCCGTGTGCGAGCGCGCGGGCTTCACGCGCGGAGCCTTCTACTCGAACTTCGACTCGAAGGACGAGCTGTTCGTCGAGCTCGCCGGCCGGTTCGTGAGCCAGCAGGTCGAGGCCGTGCGCGAGCGCGTCGCCGCGCTCATCGAATGCGGCCCCGCCGCCGACGGCGCGCCCGACGACATGGTCGGCCTGGTCGAGGCGCTCGACGTGCCCGGCGACGTCCGCCTCGGCGTGCTGCTGATGAGCGAGATCCGCAACCGCGCCATGCGAGACGCCAAGACCGCCGAGGCCTACCTCGCGCAGGATGCGCGGATGCTGCGCGAGGTGTCGCAGCTCCTCGAGGACATCGCCCAGGCCAAGGGGCTGCGCCTCACGCTCCCCGCGGAGGAGGCGGCCCGCATCGTTCTCACCGCGTGGGAGGGCGTCTCGGCCCGCGCGATCATCGCCGGCATCCCCGAGCCCGAGCTGCTCGAGGTCCGCGCCCGCGAGATGGCGCGGATCGGGCATCTGATCATCGACGACCAGCCCGGTCGCTGAGCGAAGCGGAGGCGCAGCGGCTTACGCGCCCCCGCGCTCCAGCACCGCGTGGCAGCGGCGGATGCGGTCGAGCCACCAGGCGCGGCGGTCGTCCGCCGCCGCGTGGCGGTCGAGCAGCGCCGCGTCGGGGGTGAGCCGCCCCACGGGGATCACGCCGCCGCGGGGGGCCAGCGGCTCGGTCACGACGTCCGCCGCGAGCAGCGACGCGGTGCCGAGGCCGCAGTCGAACTCGAGCGACGGCAGCGCCGCCGCCAGCGCCGCGCCCTGCGACAGGCCGATCGACGTGTCGAGCGCGCTCGACACGATGGCCGGAAGTCCCGCCTCGGCGACGATCTCCAGCGCGCGGCGCACGCCCCCGAGCGGCTGGGCCTTCACGACCAGCAGGTCGGCCGCTCCCGCGCGCGCCACGGCGAGCGGATCCGCGGCCTTGCGCACCGACTCGTCCGCCGCGATCGGGATGTCCCAGTCGTGCAGGCGCGCGCGGATCTCGGCGAGCTCCTCGACCGTCGCGCACGGCTGCTCGGCGTATTCCAGGTCGAACTCCGCCAGCTCGTGCAGCGCGTGCTCCGCCTCGTCGACGTTCCAGCCGCCGTTCGCGTCGACCCGGATGCGCCCCTCGGGCCCCATCGCCGCGCGCACCGCCCGCACCCGGGCGACGTCGTCCGCGCGGGTCTGACCGCGCTCGGCGACCTTGACCTTGGCGGTGCGGCAGCCGTCGAAGCGCGCCAGCACCTCGGCGACGCGATCGGCCGGCACCGCCGGGACCGTGGCGTTCACCGCGATCTCCGCGCGGTGGGGCTGCGGCTGCGGATGCCAGGCGAAGTCCAGGGCCGCCGCGAGCCATGTCGCGGCCTCGGCGTCGTCGTACTCGAGGAAAGGAGAGAACTCCGCCCATCCCTCCGGCCCCTCGATCAGAGCGGCCTCGCGGTGATCCACTCCGCGGAACCGCGTCGCGAGCGGCAGTGACACCACGCGTGCGGTGCCGAGGATGTCGTCGAGCGGGGGGAGTGGCGTCATGGACTCATCCTGCCTTTCCTGATGCCCGGACGCAGTGCTCGCCCATCCGGAATCCGCGCATCCGGAGTCCGCCCCGTCCGGGCGCCTCTAGTCTGGCGGCATGCCAGCCATCGACATCCCCGTGCGCCTCGGCGTGCAGCTCCAGCCCCAGCACCACGCGTCCTACGGTGCCGTCCGCGACGCGGTCACCCGGCTCGAGGACATGGGCGTGGACGTCCTGTTCAACTGGGATCACTTCTATCCGCTCAGCGGCGACCCGGACGGCACGCACTTCGAGTCGTGGACCATGCTCGCGGCCTGGGCCGAGCAGACCGAGCGCGTCGAGTTCGGGGCCCTGGTGAACTGCAACTCCTACCGCAACCCCGACCTGCAGGCGGACATGGCCCGCACGGTCGACCACATCTCGAAGAAGGGCGGCGACACGGGCCGGTTCATCTTCGGCACCGGATCCGGATGGTTCGAGCGCGACTACGTCGAGTACGGGTACGAGTTCGGCACGGCCGGATCTCGCCTCGACGACCTCGCCGAGGCGCTGCCCCGCATCGAGGCCCGGTGGGAGGCGCTCAACCCCGCGCCGACTCGGAAGATCCCGGTGCTGATCGGCGGCAAGGGCGAGCAGAAGACGCTGCGCCTGGTCGCCCGTCACGCCGACATCTGGCACAGCTTCGTCGACCCCGCGGAGATGCCGCACAAGCTCGACGTGCTCGCCCGCTGGGCCGACAAGGAGGGCCGAGACCTGTCGGGGCTCGTCCTGTCGAACGAGCTGGGCCACCGCGACGAGCGCGCCGACGCGCTGTTCGACGCCGGCGTGCGGCTGTTCACGCTCGGCATCTCGGGCGACCGGCTCGACTACGACCGCGTGCAGCACTGGCTCACGTGGCGCGACGAGCGCAACGGCTCGGCCGGCACGGTGGTCGACGCCTGATCCGACGCTGCCGGGGAAGGGCCGCCGGGCCGCCGGCCGACCGCGGGAATAGGCTGGACGGGTGAGCGACACCCCGAATCCGACGCCCGTGGTCTCCGAGCTGTTCGACGCGGCCGAGTGGGATCCCGCGCCCGGGTCCGAGGGATTCCGGGACATCACGGCGCACATCTCGAAGGACGGCCGGATCGCGCGCATCGCGTTCGACCGGCCGGAGGTGCGCAACGCGTTCCGCCCCGCCACGGTCGACGAGCTGTACCGTGCGCTCGACGCGGCGCGCCAGGACCCGCGGATCGGCGTCGTGCTGCTGACGGGCAACGGCCCGAGCCCGAAGGACGGCGGCTGGGCGTTCTGCTCGGGCGGCGACCAGCGCATCCGCGGCCGGGATGGCTACAAGTACAGCGAGGACGAGACCTCGGTCACCGACGCGGCGCGCGCGGGCCGCCTGCACATCCTCGAGGTGCAGCGCCTCATCCGGTTCATGCCCAAGGTCGTCATCGCGGTCGTGCCGGGATGGGCCGCGGGCGGCGGCCACTCGCTGCACGTGGTGTGCGACCTCACGATCGCCTCGGCCGAGCACGGCCGGTTCAAGCAGACCGACGCGGACGTGGGGTCGTTCGACGCCGGGTACGGCTCGGCCTACTTCGCGCGGCAGATCGGGCAGAAGCTCGCGCGCGAGGTGTTCTTCCTCGCCGAGGAGCATTCCGCGCAGCGCATGTACGAGATGGGCGCCGTGAACCGCGTCGTGCCGCACGCCGAGCTCGAGCGCGAGGCGCTGAGCATGGCCCGCACGATCCTGACCAAGTCGCCCACCGCGATCCGGATGCTGAAGTTCGCGTTCAATGCGGTGGACGACGGGCTCCCGGGCCTGCAGGTGTTCGCGGGCGAGACCACGCGCCTCGCGTACGGCACGGACGAGGCGGTCGAGGGGCGCGACGCGTTCCTCCAGAAGCGCGACCCCGACTGGTCGGCCTACCCCTGGCACTACTGAGCGCGGGGCCCGGCCGGACATGAGGCTCGAGCGGCTCGACTCGGACGACCCGCGTGACGTGCTGCGCGCGCTGCGCGCGGCGCTCGGCGCGGGGCCGGCCGTCGCGCTCGGCGCGGGGGAGCGCGAGCTGCCGGATGAGGTGCCGGCCGGCACGGCGGTCGTGGTGACGACGTCCGGCTCGAGCGGGGTGCCGAAGAGCGTGATGCTGTCGCGCTCGGCGCTGACCTCGAGCGCGCTGGCGACCGCCGCGCGGATCGGTGCGGGGCAGTGGCTGCTGCCGCTCGCGGGCGGGTACATCGCGGGCGTGCAGGTGCTGGTGCGCTCGCTCGTGCAGGGCACGGAGCCCGCCATCCTGTCGGGCCGCTTCTCGGCGGCCGCGTTCGCGCATGTCGTCTCGAGCATGCACTCGTCGCGCGGGGGAGAGCGCGTCCCCACGTACACCTCGCTGGTGCCGGCGCAGCTGCAGACGCTGGTCGACGCCGCGGACGAGGACCCGGGCGTGCGTCGCGTGCTCGCGTCGTTCGAGACGATCCTGGTGGGCGGCCAGGCGCTGCCGCAGCCGCTGCGCGAGCGCGCCGAGGCGCACGGCGCGCGCATCGTGCGCACGTACGGCTCGAGCGAGACCGCGGGCGGATGCGTGTACGACGGCGTGCCGCTGGACGGCGTGCGCGTGGTGGCCGTCGACGGTGAGCTGCGGGTCGCAGGGCCCACCCTCGCGGACGGCTACCTGGGCGATCCGGGCCTGACGGAGCGGGTGTTCGTGCGCGACGCCGACGGCGTCCGCTGGTACCGCACGGGCGACGCGGGCGTCGTGGAGGACGGTGTCGTGCGCGTGACCGGGCGGATCGACAACGTGATCGTCTCGGGAGGCGTGAACGTGTCGCTCGACCGGGTCGAGCGCGTCGTGCGCGAGCTGCCCCCCGTGCCGGGCGCGTTCACGCTCGCGGACGCCGTGGTGGTCGGCGCGTCGGACGAGCGCTGGGGCGAGACGCCCGTGCTCGTCGCGCGCCGGGCCGACGTGGGGTCTCCCGACGCCGCGCTCAGCGCGGCCAGG
Source organism: Microbacterium lacusdiani (assembly GCF_054779895.1). Taxonomy (NCBI): domain Bacteria; kingdom Bacillati; phylum Actinomycetota; class Actinomycetes; order Micrococcales; family Microbacteriaceae; genus Microbacterium; species Microbacterium lacusdiani. Next base: position 8,271 of record NZ_BAAGXJ010000007.1, read on the forward strand.
GCCGCGGTCGGCGCGCAGGTCGGCAAGCCCGCGCGGCCGTCGCGCATCCTGCTCGTGGATGCGCTGCCGCGCCTGGCCTCGGGCAAGCCCGACCGCGTCGCCCTCCGCCGCCTGGCGGCGGCCGGCTGACTCCGACACAACGCAGGACCTCCGCCGCCGAACGGCGTGTCGCAGCCGGCAGACCGTCCCGACACGCCCGGGATCGCGCAGAGGTCCTGCGTTGTGTCGGGGAAAGGGCGGGCGGTCACTCGCCCGACAGCAGACCCTGGCGCTGGGCGCCCGCGAGCATGGTGCGGAGCATGCGGCGCAGCTCGCGTCGGTCGCCCGCACTGAGGTCGCCCGCCAGCACGGTCTCGAGGCCGTCGACGCGCGGGCGCAGCTCCGTCACGCGGGCGCGGCCCTCGTCGGTGAGCTGCAGCACGTTGCGGCGGCGGTCGTCCGGGTCCTGCGCGCGCTCGATCAGGCCGCGGCGGGTCATCCGCGCGACCAGATCCGCGATGGTCGAGCGGTCCAGGTCGAGCTCGGCACCGAGCGACGCCTGGCTCGATCCGGGCAGCCGCTCGAGCACGGTCAGCACCGCGTACTGCACGCTCGTGATGTCGCGCGACACGTCGCGCTGCCACGCCGCGAGGTGCAGCTGCTGCGCGCGGCGCAGCAGGTGACCGAGATGGCGCAGCGGCTCCGGTTCGTCGTCGAGAGGGACGTCCACTCGATCATCCTGCCCCAGCCGGGGCCTCACGGCCGTCAGGACGCGGGCACCGGCTCGGCGGCGGGCAGCAGGATGCCCTCGAAGAACGCCGCCAGCTCGTCGTGCGCGTCGAGCGGCAGCACGTGCGCGACGAACTGGTCGGGGCGCACGACCACGAGCGCGCCGGCGGCCCGATCGACGCCGCGGTCGCGGTAGACGTCGATCCCGGCGGTCACGGCCGATCCGATCGGCGCGGCCGTGAACGCCTTCTCGTAGTCGACGAGACCGAGCCGGCCGTTGTGCGGGCGCAGGATGCCCGGGAGTCCGGCGAAGTCGATGTCGTGCAGGTGCGCCTGCAGGACGCCGCGCACGTCGAAGACCGCGTCGACGTCGTCGCCGTCGCGGCGGGTGCGCACGACCGGGGAGGCCGGATCCGTCTCGAGCCAGTCGCACAGCGCACGCAGGCGGGTCTCGTCGGCGTCGGCGAACGCGTACAGGCGCCAGCGGCCGTCGGCCTCGTGGGCGTGGCCGAGCTCCATCAGGCGCCCGTCGCCGACCCGGACGACCGGTGCCGAGTGGAACCGCGTGCCGATCTCGAAGCCCGTCGCGAGGTGCTGGTGCTCGCCCGTGCCCGTGAGCGTCGACGCGGTGTACCGGGCCGCGACCCCCGCGGTGTAGCGGCCCTGCCGCATCCAGTACTGCGCGAGCTCCTCGGGCGAGACGCCGCCCCGCTCGGGGTGCGCCGGATCCTTCGCGGGCTGCGCGAGCATGGCCGACCACTCCCGGTCGAAGTCGATCAGCTCCTGCGCGATCGGGCGGCGCTCGGCGTCGTACGTCTCGAGCAGCGTCGCGGGCGCGCGCCCCTCGAGCACGGCCGCGAGCTTCCAGCCGAGGTTGTAGGCGTCCTGCATCGACACGTTCATGCCCTGGCCGGCCTTGGCGCTGTGGGTGTGGCACGCGTCGCCCGCGATGAAGACGCGCGGGGCCCGGCCGCGCCCGGCGGCGTCGTCGAAGCCGTCCGCGATGCGCTGCGCGACCTCGTACACCGAGAACCACACGGTCTCGCGCACGTCGAGCGTGTACGGGTGCAGCACGCCGTTCGCGACCTCGACGAGCTCCTCGGCGGACATCGCGCGCACGCGCTCGCGGCTCTCCTCGGTGACCGTCCCGAGGTCGACGTACAGACGCGCGAGCCGCCCGCCCTCGCGCGGGATGATCAGGATCGAGCCCTTGCCGGCCGACTGGATCATGGTCTTGAACCGCAGGTCGGGGAAGTCCGTGTCGGCGAGGACGTCCATGACGCCCCACGCGTGGTTCGTGGCGTCGCCCGACAGCGAGCGGCCGATCGCCTTGCGCACGGCGCTGCGCGCCCCGTCGGCCCCGACGACGTACCTCGCCCGGATGGTCCGCGTGCGGCCGGTCGGGCCCTGGCCGTCCACGTGCGCGAGCGTGACCCGCACGGGGCGATCGCCGTCGTCGTCGACTTCGAGGGCCTCGAACGCCCAGCCGTAGTCCGGCTCCAGGCGCGACGGCTGCGCCTTCATCGCGTCGAGCAGGTAGTCGTGCACGCGCGCCTGGTTCATGATCACGTGCGGCATCTCGCTCAGGCCGTCCTCGACGTCCTGCACGCGGCTGGTCCGCACGATCCGGCTGCGGTCGTCCGGATCCGGCTGCCACATGATCGTCTCGTTGACCCAGTACGACTCCTCGAGCAGCCTGCGGGCCACGCCGAACGCCTGGAGCATCTCGACCGAGCGGCACGCGACGCCATCCGCCTGCCCCCGCAGGAGCCGGCCCGTGCGGCGCTCCACGATGCGCGTCGGGATGCCCGGGAAGCGCGCGAGCTGGGCCGCCAGGACGAGTCCCGCGGGGCCGGTGCCCACGATCAGGACGTCGACCTCGTCGGGCAGGCCGGGGGTCCAGTGCGCCGGCGCGGCCGGGGCGATCGTCGGGTCGCCCACGTGGTATCCGTCCTGGAAGAACTGCATCGGAGCTCCTTCGGTCCTGTCCGCGCGGCGTCGCGCGGTGGTCCGAGGATATAGTCCGTACCCCAACGATTGCAAGACCGGAGGGCGCGGCGTCCGCCGTAGGATCGTGCATCGTGGCGAACAAGAAGACCCGTGGAGTCAGCGGCAACCCGGCCAAGCGCGCGCGTGTGCACACGCCGACCCCGGCGCGGCGTCCCGTCACGGTCGCGGACTGGATCGGCGCCGCGCGCCTGCGCACGCTGCCGCTCGCGGTGTCGCCCGTCGTGATCGGCACGGGTGCCGCGATCCTGGTCGGCGACGTCTTCCACTGGGTGATCGCGCTCGCGTGCCTCGTCGTCGCGGTGTCGCTGCAGATCGGCGTCAACTTCGCGAACGACTACAGCGACGGCATCCGCGGCACCGACGCGCACCGCGTGGGCCCCGCGCGGCTCACCGCCTCCGGGCGCGTGAAGCCGCGCAGCGTGCTGATCGCGGCCTTCGTGTTCTTCGGCATCGCGGCGGTCGCGGGCCTGGCGATCACGATCCGCACGCAGCAGTGGTGGTTCCTCGCGGTGGGCGCGGCGTGCATCGTCGCCGCGTGGTTCTACACGGGCGGCAGGCGGCCGTACGGGTACAACGCGCTCGGCGAGGTGTTCGTGTTCGTCTTCTTCGGCCTGGTCGCCACGCTCGGCACCACGTGGGTGCAGGCGCAGGCGCTGCCGCAGGAGGCGTGGTTCGGCGCGATCGGCGCCGGCCTGCTCGCCTGCGCCGTGCTGCTCGCGAACAACCTGCGCGACATCGAGCAGGACGCGCGCGTCGGCAAGCGCACGCTCAGCGTGCTGATCGGCCGGCGCTGGACGCAGGTGCTGTACACCGCGTTCGTCCTGCTGGCCTTCGCGACGTCGTGGTACCTGGCGTTCTTCTATCCCGTCGCCTGGCTCGCCTCCCTCGCGCTGCTGGCGGCGGGCCCGGCCATCCTGATCGTCTGGACCTACCGCACGCCGCGCGAGCTGATCACGGCCCTCGCCCTGACCTCGCTCACGTCGCTCGGCTACGCCGGCTTCCTGTTCTGGGCGTTCGTGGGCTGACCTCGTCTGGCTCGAGTGCACACCAAATCTCGTGTGTGTTCGCGTGCCGAATCCACACGAAATTTGGTGTGCACTCGCCGCGGCGGGTCAGCGGTCGTCGCGGAGGGCGCGCTCGTTGGCGGCGTCCTCGAGCTCGTCCTCGAGTTCGCGCTCGGTCTTGGCTCGCGGCCGGTCCGCGGCGGCGCGGCGGGCGGCGAGAGACTCCGAGACGTCGGAGAGCGGGCGCCGGAGGAACAGCACCGAGATGCTGAGCCCGATGAGGGCCGCGAAGATCGCCGCGAGCCACCACAGGCCCTGGAACGCCGGCAGCAGCATCATGAGCCCGAACGGCACGAGGAACGCCGCGAGACGCAGCACCGAGTAGAGCAGGAGCGACAGGCCGGCGGACTTCTTCACCCCTCGAGTCTAGGAGCGGCGCCTGTGCGCCCGCCGGGCCGAGGGGACGCCCAGCCGGCGAGCCTAGGATGAGAAGGTGACACGCCTCTTGATCGTCCTCGGCATCGCGGCCGTGGTGTTCTGGGTCTTCAGCATCGTCGACTGCGCGGTGCAGCCGGCCGGCCGCCACCGCGGCGTCTCGAAGGGCGCCTGGATCGCGATCGTCGTGCTGATCCCGGTGCTCGGCGGCGTGCTCTGGTTCGCGCTGGGCCGCACCCGGCGGCAGGGGGCCGGTCGCGTCGTCGCGCCCGACGACGACCCGAACTTCCTCGGCACGCTGCACGGCGTCTCGGCGCAGGACGAGCGCATCCGCCTCCTGGAGGAGGAGCTCGCGCGCCTCGACGCCGAGACGGATCCGCGCGCGCCGAAGCCCGACGACGCGAAGGCGGGCGACGTGAAGCCCGGGGACGCGAAGCCCGACGGCGACGGCGACGCGGACGGCGAAGCGCCGACCGATCCGGACGAGCCCGGCCCGGACGACGCCCCGCGCCGGACCCGCTGACGTGACGCCGGACGACCCCCGCGTGCTGCGGTCGCCCGCCGGCGACGCCGCGGCCGCGCTGCTGGACGAGCTCGTCGCGCGGGGCGTGCGCCACGCGGTCGTGAGCCCCGGGTCACGGTCCCAGGCCCTCGCGCTCGCGGCGGCCGCGCTCGAGCGGGCGGGCCGGATCCGCCTGCACGTGCGGATCGACGAGCGCGTCGCGGGGTTCACGGCGCTCGGCATCGGCCGCGAGACCGGCGCGCCCGCGGCCGTGATCTGCACCTCCGGCACCGCGGTCGCGAACCTGCTGCCGGCCGCGCTCGAGGCGCACCACGCGGGCGTGCCGCTGCTGCTGCTCACGGCCGACCGGCCGCCCGAGCTGCGCGGCGTCGGCGCCAACCAGACCACGGTCCAGCCGGGCATCTTCGGCGGCGCGACGCGGTTCGCGGCGGACGCGGACGTGCCCCAGGGCGACCCGGGTGAGGACGAGGCCGTGCGCGCGCTCGCGCGCGACGCCTACGACGCCGCCGCGGGGCGGGTCCCGGGCCCCGTTCACCTGAATCTGCCGTACCGGGAGCCCCTCGCCGGTTCGCTGCCGGAGTGGTTCGCGGCCGGGGAGACCCGCGCGGCCTCCGGTGCGCCGCCGGCTCTTGCGCCCGAGCCCGTCGCGCTGGCCCGCGGCCCGCGCACCGTGGTCGTCGCCGGTGCCGACGCCGGTCCGCGCGCGGAGGAGATCGCGCACGCCGGCGGATGGCCGTTGATCGCCGAGATCGTGAGCGGATCCCGCTTCGGGCGCCAGATCGTGCACGGCTACCGCGCCCTGCTCCGCGACCCCGAGCTCGGCGGACGCATCGAGCGCGCGGTCGTGCTGGGCCACCCGACCCTCTCGCGCGAGGTGACCGCCCTGCTGTCGCGCCCCGACGTCGAGGTCGTCGCGGTGCGCGGCACGGGCGAGGCGCTGGACCTGAACCACCGCACGACGGCCGCCGACGCCGTCGCGGTCGCGCCGGGCGAGCCCGACCGGGAGTGGCTGGGCGCCTGGATGCGGGCGTCGGCCGCGGCCGTCGTCGACCTGGACGCGCCGGCCCCCGATCTCGCGGGCCTCACGTCCACGGACCCCCGCACGCGCTCGCACGCGGTCGAGGCCGAGCTCGCGGCCGTCCGGCGGCCGCTCGACCGCGAGCAGCTCGTCGCGGCGGTGTGGGCGGCGACCTGGCCGCACGACCGGCTGATGTTCGGCTCCTCGCGCCTCGTCCGGGTCGCCGACGCGGTGCTGCCGGGCAAGCGCGTGCCCGTGCACGCCAACCGCGGGCTCGCGGGCATCGACGGCACGATCGCCACGGGACTGGGCATCGCCCTCGCCAGCCAGGCCGACGGGCGCCCGGGCGTCACGCGCGTGCTGCTGGGCGACCTGACGCTGCTGCACGACGTGGGGGCGCTGCTGCTTCCGGAGAGCGAGACCGAGGGCGAGGGCGGGCCGCGCATCCAGCTCGTGGTCGGCAACGACGGCGGCGGCACGATCTTCGACGGCCTCGAGGTGGCCCGGGTCGCGAGCCCCGACGACATGGCGCGCGTGCAGTACACGCCCCAGGCGGCGAGCCTCGCCGACCTCGCGCGCGCCTACGGCTGGGAGCACACGCGGGTCGCGACGCGATCCGCGCTCGACCAGGCGCTCATCGCGCCGGGCGCGCGCCGCATCATCGAGGTGCCGCTCGACCGCTGACCCGGCGGCCTGACACACGCTCCCGCGCCGGGACACGCGGCCGATCCGTCCTCGTCAGCGGGCGCCGCCGGATGCTTGAATGTCCCGCATGACGGCGAAGAGTCAGGTGCAGTGGACCGAGGACGCGCTGACCGCGCTCCGCGTGGGCAAGGGCTTCCGGCTCGACGACGTCGACCCGGAGTCGACCCCCGGCTACGCGGGCGACAAGGCCGCGAGCAAGGCCGACCTCGCGGCGGGCCTCGCCGAGCTCGCGGAGTACCAGGAGCGGCTGTTCGCCGCGAGCCGCGGGGGCACGTCCAAGGACTCGGTGCTGCTCGTGCTGCAGGCCATGGACTCCGCCGGCAAGGGCGGGATCATCCGGCACGTCGTGGGCGGCGTCGATCCGCAGGGCATCGAGCTGGCGGCGTTCAAGGCGCCCACCGAGGAGGAGCTCGCGCACGACTTCCTGTGGCGCATCGAGAAGCGCGTGCCGCGGCCCGGCATGATCGGCGTGTTCGACCGCTCGCACTACGAGGACGTGCTCATCGGCCGCGTGCGGGGCCTCGCCGAGCCGCAGGAGATCGAGCGCCGCTACGGCGCGATCGTCGACTTCGAGCGGCGCCTGGCGGAGTCCGGCACCCGCATCATCAAGGTCATGCTGCACATCTCGCACGCCGAGCAGGGCGCGCGGCTGATGGAGCGCCTCGAGCGCCCCGACAAGCACTGGAAGTACAACCCCGGCGACGTGGACGAGCGCGCGCGGTGGCCCGAGTACATGGCGGCCTACCAGACCGCCCTGTCGCGCACGTCCACCGACGAGGCGCCGTGGTTCGTGGTGCCGGCGAACCGCAAGTGGTACGCGCGGCTCGCGGTGCAGGCGCTGCTGCTCGAGGTGCTCGAGTCCATCGACCCGCAGTGGCCCGTCGCCGACTTCGACGTCGCCCTCGAGAAGGAGCGCCTGCGGGCGACCCTCTGACGCCGCGCCGGTGGCGCCCCGGCGCTCGACGACGCGAGACCGCAACCCCGCGCCGAGACGGCAGTGGACCACTGCTGTCCGAGCGCGGGATCGCGGTCTCGTCGAAGCGGCGTCGTCAGACGCGCGCGGCGCGGCTCACCTCGCGCGCGGCGGCGAGCGCCTGGTCGAGGTCGGCCAGCAGGTCCTCGACGTTCTCGAGGCCGACCGACAGGCGCACCAGGCCGGGCGTGACGCCCGCGCTGAGCTGCTGCTCGGGCGTGAGCTGCGAGTGCGTGGTCGAGGCGGGGTGGATGACCAGCGAGCGCACGTCGCCGATGTTGGCGAGGTGGCTGAACAGCTTCAGCGAGTCCACGAACGTGCGGCCGGCGTCCACGCCGCCCTTGAGCTCGAACGACAGGACCGCGCCGACGCCCTTGGGGGCGTACGCGTTGGCGGCCGAGTACCAGGGCGAGGTCGGCAGACCCGAGTAGTTGACGGTCGCGACATCCGCGTGGTTCTCGAGCCACTCGGCCACGAGCTGCGCGTTGTGCACGTGGCGCTCGACGCGCAGCGACAGGGTCTCGATGCCCTGGATGAGCTGCCACGCGCTCTGCGGCGAGATCGAGGCGCCGAGGTCGCGCAGCAGCTGCACGCGCGCCTTGATGATGTACGCGAGCTCGTCGCCCACCGCCTCGGTGTAGACGGCGCCGTGGTACGAGGGGTCCGGCGTGGTCAGGCCGGGGAAGCGGTCCCCGTGCTGCGACCACGGGAACGTGCCGCCGTCGACGATCACGCCGCCGATCACGGTGCCGTGCCCGCCGAGGAACTTGGTCGCCGAGTGCACCACGATGTCGGCGCCGTGCTCGAACGGGCGGATCAGGTACGGCGTCGCGATCGTGTTGTCGACGATGAGCGGCACGCCGGCCTCGTGCGCGGTGTTCGCGACGGCGCGGATGTCGAGCACGTTGATCTGCGGGTTGCCGATCGTCTCGGCGAAGAACAGCTTGGTGTTCGGGCGGACGGCGGCGCGCCACGCGGCGGGGTCGTCCTGGTGCTCGACGAAGGTCACGTCGATCCCGAGCTTCGCGAGCGTGTACTTGAAGAGGTTGTACGTGCCGCCGTAGATCGAGCTGGACGAGACGATGTGGTCGCCGGACTGCGCGATGTTCAGCACCGCGAACGTCGCGGCCGCCTGGCCGCTCGCGAGCAGCAGCGCGCCCGTGCCGCCCTCGAGGGCCGCGAGCCGCTGCTCGACGACCTCCTGGGTCGGGTTCTGGATGCGCGTGTAGATGTTGCCGACCTCGGCGAGCGCGAACAGGTTCTTGGCGTGGTCCGAGTCGCGGAAGACGTACGACGTGGTCTGGTAGATCGGCGTCGCGCGCGCGCCCGTGACCGGATCCGGCGCCGCACCGGCGTGGATCTGCAGGGTCTCGAAGCGCAGCTGCGCCTGCGGGGCATCGGTCATGACGGACCTCCGGGGATCGGGACGAAGTCTGGCGGCCGAGAGAAGGGCCTGATGAGACGTTACGTCGGCCTCCCTGGACGGGCAATGGACGGGAAACGCGGCGTCACATTCTCCGGCCGGTACGGTTGATGTCATGGCGAACAGCGGGGCAGGCGCGGGTCGGCGGGCGGTCGTGACGGGCGCGAGCTCCGGGATCGGGCAGGCGACGGCGCGCGCCCTGCGCGCATCCGGATGGGACGTCGTCGGCGTCGCCCGCCGCGCGGACCGGCTCGAGGCCCTCGCAGCCGAGACGGGGGCCGGCGTGTTCGCGGCCGACCTCACCTCGCAGGCCGACGTCGACGCGCTCGCGGCGCACCTGCGCGCGACCGGCGGGGTCCACGCTCTCGTGCACGTGGCGGGCGGCGCGCGCGGCACCGATCGCGTGGAGGATGGCGACCCCGACGACTGGACGTGGATGTACGAGGTCAACGTGCTCTCGGCGCAGCGCCTCGTGAAGGCGCTGCTGCCGCAGCTGCGCGACGCGGTCCGCGCCGGATCGGGCCACGCCGACACGCTGTTCGTCACGTCGACCGCCGCCCAGACCGCGTACCCGGGCGGCGCGGGCTACAACGCGGCCAAGGCCGGCGAGGCCATGCTCGTGAACGCGCTCCGGCTCGAGCTGAACGGCGAGCCGATCCGCGTGATCGAGATCGCGCCCGGCATGGTGCACACCGAGGAGTTCAGCCTCAACCGGCTGGGCAGCCAGGACGCGGCGGCCGGCGTCTACGAGGGCGTCGAGGCGCCGCTCGTGGCCGACGACGTCGCCGACGTGATCGCGTACGCGCTGAACGCGCCGGGCCACGTCAACCTCGACCTGGTCACGATGCGCCCCGTCGCGCAGTCTGCGCAGCACCTGCTCGCCCGCGGCCCGCTGAAGCCGCGCGACTGATCCACCCCCCTTCCCGTGTCTCACTTCGGCGCGGAATCCGGGTCGGATTCCGCGCCGAAGTGAGACATCCGAAAAACACGAAAGGACCCCGCGTGGGAGACACCGACATCCGCGAGCGGCTCACCTGGGACGGCTTCGGCGAGGCGACGCGCGACCTGGCGCGGCGCATCCTCGACGACGGCTTCGAGCCCGAGGTGGTCGTCGCGATCGCGCGGGGCGGCCTGCTGCCCGCGGGCGCCATCGCCTACGGCCTGGGCGCCAAGAACTGCGGCGCGCTGAACGTCGAGTTCTACACGGGCATCGGCACGGTGCTGGACGCCCCCGAGGTGCTGCCGCCCGAGCTCGACATGGCCTACCTCGACGGGCGCCGCGTGCTGCTGGTCGACGACGTCGCCGACTCGGGCCGGACGCTCGCGCTCGCGGTCGACCTGCTGAAGTCGCAGGGCGCGGATGTCCGTTCCGTCACGATCTACACGAAGCCGTCCACGATCATCACGCCGGACTACGCCTGGAAGGCCACGGACCTGTGGATCGACTTCCCGTGGTCGGCGAAGGGCACCGTGCGCGAGGAGGACGCCGGGCTCGAGGCGTCGGCCTGAGCGTGCCGGAGGCCGTCATGCCGATGACGCTCCCCGAGCTGGCCGACGCCGGGCTCATGGACCGCGGCTGGGCCGAGGCGCTCGCGCCCGTCGCGGGCGACATCGCCGCGCTCGGCGAGCGCCTGCGCCACGAGGTGGCGGAGGGCCGCGGGTACCTGCCCGCGGGCGAGAGGGTGCTGCGCGCGTTCCAGCGCCCGCTCGCGGACGTCCGCGTGCTGATCGTCGGACAGGATCCGTACCCGACCCCCGGGCATCCGATCGGCCTGTCGTTCGCGGTCGAGAGGCACGTGCGCCCGCTGCCTCGCAGCCTGCAGAACATCTACCGTGAGCTGAACGACGACCTGGGCATCCCGCCCGCGCCGCACGGCGACCTGTCGGCCTGGAGCGACCAGGGCGTGATGCTGCTGAACCGCGTGCTCACGGTTCGCCCGGGCGAGGCCGCGTCGCACCGCGGCTGGGGGTGGGAGCGCGTGACCGAGCACGCCATCCACGTGCTCGTCGACCGCGGCGGTCCGCTCGTGGCCATCCTGTGGGGAAGGGACGCGGCGGGGCTCAAGCCGCTGCTCGCCTCGACGGGCGGCCGTCCCGGCGTGCCGTGGGTCGAGTCCGCGCATCCGTCGCCGCTGTCCGCGAGCCGGGGGTTCTTCGGATCGCGCCCGTTCTCGCGCGTGAACGCGCTGCTCGAGGCGCAGGGCGGCGGGCCCGTGGACTGGCGCATCCCGGCGTAGCGCCGACGCCGTGGTCGTAGGCTGGTGCGCATGCTGGAGGAGGAGTACCAGAAGCGCCGCGTGCTGCCGCGCCACCTGCGCCGCAAGCCCGAGCCGGAGCGGCCCTTCTCGTACAAGATCCGCCCGGCGACCCTCGCGGACATCCCGGACATCCGCGAGATCTACAACCACTACGTGCGCAACTCGGTCGTGACCTTCGACGAGAAGGCCTGGTCGGTCAAGAAGTGGCGCGAGAAGTTCGAGCACCTGCAGAAGCTCGGCCTGCCGTTCCTGGTCGCGGTCTCTCCGAGCGGGCAGGTGCTGGGCTACGCCCTGGTGTCGCCGTGGGCGGGTAAGTCCGCGTTCCGGTACACGGTCGAGAACTCGATCTACCTCGGTCAGGCGGCGACCGGCAAGGGCCTCGGCCGCGCGCTGCTGGAGGCCCTGATCGAGGCGTGCGAGGAGATCGGCCTGCGCCAGCTCGTCGCCGTGATCAGCGACAAGGGCGCCGAGGGCTCCATCGCGCTGCACGAGAAGCTCGGCTTCGTCGAGGTCGGCCGGATGGGCAAGGTCGGCTACAAGTTCGACCGCTGGCTCGGCACCGTCTACCTGCAGAAGCAGCTGCACCCCAAGAAGAAGCCGGGCGTGCTGAAGCGGATACTGGGCGCCGCTGCGCCGGCGAGCAGCGACAAGCGAAGCGGGGGAGACAAGGCGGAGGAGTCGACGCCTCAGGCGTAGAGCCCCGCCGCGAGCGACTCCACGACGTCGCCGGCCGGCCGGGCCGCGGTCAGCGCGCGCACTCCGAGCCCGGCGTCGATCGAGCGCGGCTCGCCCGCGAGCACTCGCTCGGGCACGTCCTCGGGCCACGCGTAGCCCGAGCGCCGGTCGAACTCCGACGTGAGGACCGTGTCGGCTCCGCGCAGCATCGCCGTCCGGTCGGCGTCGCCGAGCAGCGACTCCGGGCACGCGGCGAACGCCGTGCCGACCCACACGCCGGCCGCGCCCGTGTCCCTCACGCGCCGCACGTCGTCGGCCGTGGCGATCGCGCCGGCCGCGAGCACGGGCACTTCGACGGCCGCGAGCACGCGGGACAGCAGGTCGGCGAGCCCCGAGAGCGGTCGGCCGTGGCCGCCGCCCTCCAGCCCGCGCGCGACGATCAGGTCCACTCCGGCGGCGGCCGCGCGCTCGGCACCCGCCACATCCGGCACCTGGGTCACGGTGGCGACGCCGACGTCGTGTGCCCGCGCGACCCAGTCGAAGTCGTCGCCGAAGCTCACCGACAGCAGCACGGGCCGCGCCGCGAGCGCCGCGTCGAGCAGTTCGGGGCGGGAGCGCATGACCCAGTCCACGAGCCCGATCCCGACGCGCACCCCGTCGGGCACTAGGGCCAGCTCGCGCGCGAGGGCTTCGGGCGAGCCGGCGCTGCCCATCCCGATCATGCCGAGCGCTCCCGCCCGCGACACGGCCGTCGCGAGCCGTCCGCCGGCGACGCCGCCCATCGGGGCGCACACGAGCGGATGACGGATGCCGAGGCGGTCGGACCAGGCGGTGCTCACGCCTCGATCCTGCCACGCGGCCGCCGGCCCGATGGCGTGTCCGTGGCGTCGAGGTGGACGCGCCGTGAAGGTCCGGAGGCGCCGTGTCAGCCGATGACGGGGATGGATGCCAGCAGGCGCCGCGTGTACGCGTGCTGCGGGCGCAGCAGCACGTCGGCGGTCGCGCCGTGCTCGACGATCGCGCCGTCCTTCATGACGGCGACCGTGTCGCACAGGCTCTGCACCACGCCGATGTCGTGCGACACCAGCAGGAGCGTGAGCCCGTCGCGTCCCCGCAGCCGGGCGAGCAGCTCGAGGATCTGCGCGCGGACCGTGACGTCGAGCGCGGACAGCGGCTCGTCGCCCACGAGGACGGCCGGCCGGTGGGCGATCGCGCGCGCGAGCGCGATGCGCTGGCGCTGCCCGCCCGAGAACTCGTGCGGGTAGCGCGAGGCCATGTCGGGCTCGAGGCCCACATCCGCCAGCACCTCGCGGACGCGCCCGCGGTGGTCGCCGCCGATCCCGAGCGCCCACAGCGGCTCGGCGACGATCCGCTCGACGGTCATCCGGGGATCGAGCGACGCGTACGGGTCCTGGAACACGATGCCGGTCTGCCGCCGCAGCCAGTGCAGCGACCGTGCGGGCGCGCCGGCGTCGACCCGGCGGCCGTCGACCTCCACCGTGCCGGTCGTCGGGCGGTCCAGCCCCAGCAGCAGCCGGATGAGCGTCGACTTGCCCGATCCGGACTCGCCGATCACGCCCAGCGCGGTGCCGGGGGCGACGTCGAGATCCGTCGGTGCGAGCGCGACGGTCTCCCGCCGCGGGGAGAAGAGCGTCTCGCGCGGCAGCGTGTACCGACGGCTCAGGCCGCGCGCGCGGATGACCGGCTGCGTCACGATGCCTCCCCACGGAACAGTGTGGCCGTGGCGTCGCGCAGCAGTCCCTGCGTGACTGGATGCGCGGGGGACCGCAGCAGGCGTGAGACCTCGCCCTCCTCGACCACGCGGCCGTGCTCCAGCACCACCCCGTGGGTGGCGACCTGCGAGAGCACGGCGAGGTCGTGCGTGATGAACACCAGCGACATCCCGGCGTCCGCGACCAGGCCGAGCAGCAGCTGCAGGATCTCGGCCTGGATCGTCACGTCGAGCGCCGTGGTGGGCTCGTCGGCGATCAGCAGCCGCGGCCCGCACGCGAGCGCCATGGCGATCGCGACGCGCTGGCGCTGACCGCCCGAGAGCTGGTGCGGGTAGCGGCGGACGATGGCGTCGGGGGCGGGCAGCAGGACACGTCGCGCCTCGTCCACCGCGATGCGCCGGGCCTCGGCGCGCGTGACGTCGCGGTGGATGCGCACGGACTCGGCGATCTGACGGCCGACGGTGCGGATCGGGTTGAGCGCGGTCTGCGGCTCCTGGAACACCATGCCGATCTCGTCGCCGCGCAGCTTCGCCAGCTCGCGGTCGGGGAGCCCGATCAGCTCGCGTCCGTTCCAGCGGATGCTGCCGCGCGCGGTCGCGCCGTCGGGCAGCAGGCCGAGGATCGCGAGCGCCGTGAGGGACTTGCCCGAGCCGGACTCGCCGATCAGCCCGACGCGCGCCCCGTCGGGAACCGCGAACGAGACGCGGTCGACCACGGTGCGGCCGCCGATCTCGACCACCAGGTCGCTGACCTCGAGACTCAAGCGACCACCCCCGGGGTCGTGTGGGGGATGGCCTTCGGCCCCGGGACGTGCCGGCCGCGCAGCGTCGGGTCGGTCGCCTCGCGCAGCGCGTCGCCCAGCAGGTTCAGGGCGAGCACGGTCAGCGTGATCGCCAGACCCGGCCACACGACCGAGAGCGGGTGCACCTGCAGGTACTGCTGCAGGTCGGCCAGCAGCAGCCCCCACGAGGGCTCCGTGACCGAGGCGCCGAAGCCGAGATAGGACAGGCCCGCCTCCGCGAGCACGGCGACGGCCATCGACCACGACAACTGCACGATGAACACGGGGGCGACGTTGGGCAGCAGGTGCCGGCGCAGGTTCTGCAGCGCGGTGAGGCCCGACGCCCGCCCTGCGAGCACGTAGTCGCTGCGGCTGACGCGGCGCAGCTCGGGCCGCGTGACGCGCGCGATGCTCACGCCGAAGCCGATCCCCACCGACCAGACCACGACCCAGAGCGAGCCGCCCCAGACCGACGAGATCATCATCGCGATCAGCAGCACGGGGAACGCGATCAGGATGTCGATCAGCACAGCGACGGCCTCGCGCGTCCAGCGGGGCGTGAGCGCGCCGATCGAGGCGAGCAGCACGCCCACCGCGGTCGACACCAGGCCCGCGCCGATCGCGACCAGCACGGTGGTGCGGGCGCCCGCCATCACGAGGCTCAGGATGTCGCGCCCCGTGCCGTCGGTGCCGAGCACGTGCGGCCAGCCGGGCAGCCCCCAGCGGTGGGAGATGTCGACCGTGCGGGGGTCGAACGGCGTCCACACGAGCGACACCAGCGCGGTGAGGACGACGACGCCGGCGACGATCAGGCCGAAGCGGCCGGTCGAGAGCCGCCACAGGCGCGCGACGAGGCTCATCCGGCCTCCCGCTGACGCGGATCGATCGCGTGGTGGAGCAGATCCACCGCGAAGCCGATCAGCAGCACGAAGCCCGTCAGCACCAGCAGCTCGCCCTGCACCATCACCAGATCGCGCGAGCCCACGTCGGTCGCGAGCATCCGGCCGATGCCCGGCAGGTTGAACACCAGCTCGATCACGACGGCGCCGACCACGATGCCGGCCACCTGCAGACCGAGCACGGTCACGATCGACAGGCCGACCGACGGCAGCCCGTGACGGATGAGCGCCTGCGTGCGCGTGAGGCCCTTGGCGGCGCCGGTGCGCACGAAGTCCTGGCCGACCGCCTGAAGCGTGGCGCTGCGCACGAAGCGCAGCAGCATGGCCCCCTCGACGACGCCGATCGTGAGCGCGGGGAGCACGAGCGAGCGCAGCGCGAGGTCGGGCGTGGCCCAGCCGGACCGCGGGAAGCCCTGCGCGGGAAGCCAGCCGAGGAGCACGGCGAACAGCACCACGAGCATCATCCCCGCCCAGACCACGGGCACGGCGGCGAGGGCCTGCGACACGACGCTGATGGCCGTGCCGTCCGCGCGCCCGCGGCGCACGGCCGACAGCACGCCGAAAGGCACCGCGATCAGCAGGGCCACCAGGAGGGACAGCACGCCGAGCGGGAGCGTGACGCGCGCCTTCTCCCACAGCTCGCCGGCCACGGGCGATCCGGTGAGCATCGAGACGCCCAGGTCGCCGCGCAGCACGCCGCCGATCCAGTCGAGGTACTGCGCCCACAGCGGCCGGTCGAGGCCCAGCTGCCGCCGGATCTCGGCCACCTGCGCCTCGGATCCCTGCGTGCCGGCGATCAGCTGCGCCACGTCGCCCGGGAGCACGCGCAGCACCGTGAAGATGAGCGCGCTGGCGACGAGCAGGCCGACCGCCAGCAGGGTCAGTCTCGTCAGCAGGTATCGGATCACCGGTGCGCTCGCCTAGGGGATTGATGCCGCTCACGCTACGCGATCCGCGGGCGTCGCGGCCGGATCGTCACGCCGCGCGTCACGCGGCCGGTCACTCCGTCGCGAGCGTCACATCGGCCAGGTCGATGCGCGAGTTGATCGAGTGCACGGGGAAGCCCGCGACGCCCGGCCCGACCGCCGTGATGGTCTCGCCCGTGTACAGCCAGTCGGCCGCGTGGTCCTCCGACACGATGCGCGCCGCCTGGGCGAGCAGTTCGGCCGACTCGTCGGGGTCGACCGTGCTCGTCGCCTCGGCGTACAGCTCCTGCACCTCGGCGTTGTCGTAGCCGAAGTAGTAGTCCGGGTTCGCGAAGTTGCCGAAGTCGCGGGGCTCCACGTGCAGCACGAAGCTCAGCTGGTAGTCCTTGTTCGTGTACACGTCCTGCAGCCACGTCGGGAACTCGACCGGGTCGACCTTGAGCTCGACGCCGATGTCGTTGAACGCCGACACCAGGAACGTCGACACGGTCGTGCCGTAGAACGACGGGATCGTGAGCTCGAGCTCCAGGTCCTCCTGACCGGCCTCCGCGAGCAGCTCCTTGGCGCGCTCGGGGTCGAACGGGGCGACATCCGACAGGTCCTCGTAGCCGGGGTCGAGCGCCGGGATCGGGCCGTACTGCGTGGTCGCGGCGCCCACGGCCTCGACCAGCGCCTCGTGGTCGATCGCCAGGCGCAGCGCCTCGCGCACGCGCACGTCGTCGAGCGGTGCGGCCTGGTTGTTGAACGAGAGCGTCGCCTTGTCGGTGGTCGCGCCCCGCGTCAGGGTGAAGCCGTTCTGCCCGTCCAGCTGCGGCGCCAGGTCGGCCTGCACGGCCGTCAGGACGTCGAGGCTGCCGTCGAGGGCGGCGTTGACGCCGGCCGTGAAGTCGGGGATGTAGCTGACCTCGACCGCGGCGACGCCGGCGGCCTCGCCCCAGTACTCGTCGTTGCGCGTGAAGGTGATGCCGTCGCCCTGGCTCCAGTCGGCGAGGGTGAACGGCCCGGTGCCGTTCGCGGCGGTCTTCAGGTCGGTCTCGTCGCCCTCGTCGAACACCAGGCCCGCGCGGCCCGTCAGGGCGAACAGCAGGTTCTGGTCGGGCTGGTCGAGCGTCAGGACGACCGTGCGGTCGTCGGGCGCGTCCACGGCCACGACGTGCGCGAGCTGGTCGTGTCCGATCAGCGTCTCGTCGTTGCGGACCTGGTTGTAGGTCTCCACGACGTCCGACGCCGTGAGCTCACCCCCGCCGTGGAAGGTCACGCCCTCGTTGAGCGTGAACGTGTAGGTGAGGCCGTCCTCCGACACCTCGTACTCGCTCGCGAGCGACGGCACGATCTCGTTCTCCTCGGTGCGGGTCACGAGACCCTCGTACACGTTGTCGATCAGGATCTGCTCGAGCGCGGCGCCCGACGTGTGACGGATGTCGAGGTTGTCGGGCTCCAGCACCAGGCCCAGCCGCAGAGTCGCGTCGGGGTCGGGCTCGCCTGTCGGGCCCGGCTGAGGCGAGCCGGTGCACCCGGCCAGCGCGAGCGCGGCGATGCCGAGGCCCGCCACGGCGGAGCGGCGCAGAAGCGCGGGGCGCGAGGAGAAGCTGTGCATGGGTGTCCTTTCGGATCGGCGCGGCGGGCGCCGGCTGGGGCCGGCCCTCAGGGCCGCGTCCCGTTCGGGTGGATCCGGGAGGCGATGAGCTCGGCGAGCTCGACGGGTGCCGCCTCCTGGACGTTGTGCGGGGCCGCGAGCGCGACCACCTCGGCATCGTGCAGGCGTCGGGCGAAGTCGTCGGCCGCTGCGGTGTCGACGTAGCCGCGCTCGCCGCGGATCAGCAGGAGGGGAGCGCGGACGGCGGCGAGGTCGTCCCATCCGGACTCGTCGACCAGCGCCGGGGTCGCGGCGTCGGCCGGCGCGGCGAGCGCCTGCTGGGCGATGCGGGCGAAGTGGTGCTTCCACTCGACGCGACCGTCGTCGCGCACGCGCGTGTTGTGGAAGACGCCGCGGCGCGCGTCCTCGAGCGAGCCGCCGAGCCCGAAGCCCATGGCGTGCTCGACCGCGGCCTCGCGTGAGTCGAAGTCCGTGCGCTCGTAGAACCGGCGCAGCTCGGCCGATCCGCCGCCCCCGCTCGCGCCCGGCGTGATGTCGACGAGCACGAGCGAGGCCACCAGATCCGGGCGCTGCGCGGCGACCGCGGCGGCCGTGATGCCGCCGAGCGAGTGGCCGACGAGCACCACGGGGGCCGCGGCCCACTCCTCGATGCCCAGGATGACGTCGGGCGCGAGCGTGCGCGGCCGGTAGTCGGCGTCGTCGCGCCAGGTCGAGTCGCCGTGACCCGGCAGGTCGATCGCGAGCACGGGCGCGCCGAGGGCCAGTGCCGTGGTGTCCCACGTGTGCGCGTTCAGTCCCGCGCCGTGCAGCAGGACGACCTGGGGGAGGCCGGTGCCGAGGCGCAGGGCGCTGAGCGCGCGACCGTCGGGCAGGTCGAGGGCGAGGCGCTCGGCGGAGGGCGCCTCGCGGCCCAGGCGCTCGGCCTGGCCGGGCAGGTACGCGAACTCGTCGCGCGTGCGCGCGGCGGTCGGGTTCTCTGTCACGGATCCGGCTGCTTCCTGCGAGGATGGTGCCCGGTGGCGGGCGGGACGCGTCCATTCTGCCGCTCCCGCGAGGCCTCGGGAGGCTCGCGGAGCAAGGTGCACGGTCTTGGTCCCATTGTGGTGCGCTTAACGCGAAGTAATACGTTCATCCATTGTGCACTCTGATTGCGTGCCTTCCGGGCGGGCGCTCTGATCGCCTCGGTAAAGTGTCAGCATGGACCAGCCGCGGGTGCATCTGTCGAAGTCCGAGCCGACCGCCTACAAGGCGCTCGACGCGTTCTCGCGCGAGGTCGGCCGCATCGCGCGGGAGAACGGCATCGACGACCGCCTCAAGGAGCTCGTGCTGATGCACTGCTCGCAGCTCAACGGCTGCGCGTACTGCACGCGCATCCACTCCGACCGCGCGCTGGCCGCCGGGGTCACGTTCGACGACCTCGCCCAGCTTCCCGTCTGGCGCGAGTCGGGCGTCTTCTCCGACCGCGAGCGCGCGGCGCTCGAGCTCGCCGAGGCGTTCACGTTCATCCATCGCGGCGGCATCCCCGAGGACGTCTACGAGCGCGTGGGCGCCGTGCTCACCGAGAAGGAGTACCTCGGCGTCAGCTGGCTGTGCGTCTCGATCAACTCGTTCAACCGCGTGGTGATCGCCGGACGCTACCCGGTTCCCCGGCGCGACCCCGCCGGCGCCCCGGCCGGAGCGTGACCGCGGGAGAGAGCCTCGTCCCGGGCTCGGTCAACTTCCGCGACGTCGGAGGGCTGCCCGCCGGCGAGGGTCGGACGCGGTCGGGGGTGCTATATCGCTCGGGCAACCTGGCCGCGGTCGACGAGCTCGGCGGCGCGGCGTTCCGCGCGCTGGGCGTGCGCCGGATCGTCGACCTGCGCGACGACGACGAGGTCGAGCACGCGCCGAGCCGCGTCGGGGACGTCGAGACGCTGCGGGTGCCCCTGTTCCTCGGGTCGCTCGCGTCCTTCTTCCTCGAGGACATGACGCTCATCGAGATGTACCGTGCGCTCCTCGAGCGCGCGGGCGACCGGCTGGTCACGGCCGTGCGCGGCATCCTGGGTGCGCAGCCCGTGCTCGTGCACTGCACGGTCGGCAAGGACCGCACGGGCGTGACGGTCGCGCTCGCGCTCGCCGCGGTGGGTGTGGACGAGGACGCCGTGATCGCGGACTATGCCCGGACCGAGGGGATGCTCCCCGCGTGGCGCAACGAGCAGGCGCTGGCGCGGATGCGCGCCGTGTATCCGCACGCCCGGAACCTCGAGGAGCTCGCGAGCCGGTCGCCCGCGCACGTGATGCGGACCATCCTCGACGAGATCCGCGCGCAGCACGGCTCCGCGGCGGGGTTCCTGCACGCGCACGGCCTGCGCGACGACGAGCTCGCCGACCTGCGCCGCGTGCTGATCGAGGAGTGAGCCGCGCGCTCGCGCCGGTCAGTGGCGGGTGAGGTAAGGCAACCCTGAGTTGGGGCGTATGATGGAGGCATCATGACCGCCGTCGAGCACAACGCCTCCGCCTGCCGCGCCTCGCGCCACACGCGGGTGCAGCACCTCGTGACCGCGGACGAGCAGTCGTTCGCCGAGCTCGAGGCGCTGCTCGCGACCCTGCCGATCTGCGCCACGGGCCGCGTGTTCATCGAGGTGCCGGACGCCGGCTGGATCGCGCCCATCTCGGCGCCGCCGCGCATGGTCGTGACCTGGCTCGATCGCTCCGCCCGCACGGGCGCCCCGGGATCCGGCCGCTCGTGCACGCCGGGCGCCGCCCTGACGCGCGCCGTCACGGCGTGGGCCGACGAGATGATGTGCGACGAGCACGACGAGACGCGCGTCGACCTGCTCGGCGGCTACCTCGGCACCGCCGACATCGTCGACCACCTCACCGAACGTCTCGACGTCGCGCCCGAGCGCATCCACGCGCCCGAGCGCTTCCGCCTGTTCAGCCGCGGCTGACCCCGGGTCCGCGCCGCGTGCGCACGTAGCCGCCCGCGCGCAGGCCGGCCGCGATCTCGAAGCGGTTGCGCAGCGGATCGCGCCCCGCGAGCAGGTAGAGCAGCGGCATCAGGAACCCGTAGCGGCGCCACTGGTCGCGGTGCACAGCCTCGTGCCGCAGCAGCTCGGCCGTGACGGGCCCGTCGCCGGTCAGGAAGCAGCCGCCCACGCACACGCCCCCGCGCGGGAACGCCCACTTCGGCAGGCCCCGGAAGACCCACAGGCCCTCGCGGCGCTCGACCGGGCCCGTGCTCCACAGGGTGCCCCAGACCCATCCGATCGCCGTGCCCCATGCGTAGCCGACCAGGCTCACGGGGGAGTCCAGCAGGATGCGCGGCAGCAGCCCGTCCACGCGCTCGCCGCGGCGGAGCGCGCGCTCGGCGCCCGTCCGGATCGCGCGGGGCAGGGCGTCGAGCTCGGCGTGCGGCCAGCTCACGCCAGCGCCCCGATGATGCGCAGGATCGCGCCCATGTCCTCGACGGCGGCGGCGGGCGTCGCGGGCGTGAAGCCCGCGACCGTGGCTCCCGCGAGCTCGACGCGCGCCCGCAGGGCGCCGATCGCGGCGACCAGCGCGGCCGGGGCGACGCCGAAGGGCTCGGGGGAGGAGACGCCCGCGATGTGCGCGGGGTCGAGCACGTCGAGGTCCACGTGGACGTACACGCGGCGCGCGCCGGTGGCCGCGACCGCGTCGGCGAGCGCGTCCGCGCGCTCCAGCTCCGCGGGCGCGAGCGAGGCCATCCCGGACTCCGCGAGCAGCTCGTCCTCCTCGGGGTCGAGCATCCGGACGCCGGCCAGCACGACCCGCTCGGGCGGGACGAGACCGGGCGGCAGGACGAGCCCCGGCGCGCCCTCGCCGAGCACCGCCCGCAGCGCCATGCCCGCGAACGCGCCGCTGGGCGACGAATCCGGCGCATGCAGGTCGCCGTGGGCGTCGAACCACACGAGCGCGAGCGGCTCGTCGGTCTGGGCGGCGACGTGCCCGATCGCCGCGACCGAGACGCCGCAGTCGCCGCCGACCACGATCACGGGTGCCGGCAGGTCCTCGAGCGCGGCGCGCACGCCGTCGGCGGTGCGCAGCAGCGCGCTCGCGCGCAGCACGCCGGTCTCGAGCGTGTCTCCCGCCTCGAGCGGCACGTCGACGAACGTGCACGCGGCGCGCGGCAGGTCGCCCGCGATCGCCTCCGCGCCGTCGATGTGGGCCATCGCGCGCGACGAGGGTGAGCCCTGCCACTGAGGGACGACGAGGAACCGGGCCATGCAGTCATCCTGCCCCGGATCGCGCCCTCGCGCACGGATCCCCGTACCGACACAACGCAGGACCTCTGCCGTGTCGACGGCGTGTCGCGGGGCGCGAAGCGGGCGGCACGCCCGGGATCCGCGGGAAGTCCTGCGTTGTGTCGGCGTGGGCGGCCCACATGCGATCGAGCGACCGCGGAGCTGCACCCGATCGAGTGCAGCCCCGCGGTCGTGACCGAGCGTCAGGCGCCGAGCTGGCCCTGCGGCTGACCGCCCGACTTGAGCTGCGCGAGGCGCGCCTCGACCTCGGTCAGCTCGCCGAGGTCCTCTAGGCTCTCGAACTGCGCGTCGAGGCTCGACGCCGCGAGCTCCGCCTTGCCCTGGGCCTGCGCCTCGACGCGGCGCACCTTCTCCTCGAAGCGACCGAGCTCGCTCGTGGGATCGAGCACGTCGATCGACTTGACCGCGTCGACGACCTTGGTCTGCGCCTCGGCGGTCTTCTGACGCGCGAGCAGCTCGCTGCGCTTGCTGCGCAGCTGCTCGAGCTTGACCTTCATGCCGTTGAGGCCGGCCTTGAGCTTCTCGACGACCTCGCTCTGCGCCTCGAGCTGCGGCGCCGTGGCCTTGATGTCGTTCTCGGCCGAGATCTGGCGCTGCAGCGCGACCTTCGCCAGCGCGTCGAACTTGTCGGCGTCGACCGGGTCGCCCGCCGCGCGCAGCTCGTCGGCCTTGCGGCTGGCGGCGAGCGCCTTGTTGCCCCACTCGACCGCGGCCTGCTTGTCCTCGGCGTGGTCGCGCTCCAGCAGACGCAGGTTGCCGATGGTCTCGGCGATGGCCGCCTCGGCGTCCGCGATGTTGTTGGTGTAGTCGCGCACCAGCTGGTCGAGCATCTTCTCCGGGTCCTCGGCCTGGTCGAGGATCGCGTTGATGTTCGCCTTCACGAGCGTCGAGATGCGCCCGAAGATGGACTGCTTTGCCATGTTGTGCCTTTCGTGTGGCGGTTGAGGTGTGCGTGAGGTGCCTCGAGGGCGAGTCTAGAAGCGCCGCCCTCCCGAGCGGCCGGACGATCGGCTTCCGCCGAACGAGCGGGACGAGCGGGTGGACGAGCGACCGCCGGACGACGAGCGTCCGGACGAGCGGGACCAGGATGCGGACGAGGACGATCCGCCCCAGCCGGAGGACGATCCGCCGCCCTCGCCGTTGCCGAACCAGCCCGACAGCGCGCCGAGCACGACGCCGCCCAGCGTGAACAGCAGGACGATCCCCGCCGCGCCGTCCGACTCGTCCGCGACGCCGAGGCTCGAGAACAGCCCGACCGCGCCGCCGCTGACCGCGCCCCACAGGGCGCGCCCGCCGGCGCCGTCGTCCTCGTCGGCGGATCGTGTCGGAGACGCCTCGCCGCCGTTCGAGCCGAAGGCGCGCACCCGGCGCCGCCCGGGGCGCTCGTCGGACCGGATGCCGGCGGCCGTCAGCGCGGTCTCGGCGTGCCGCACGGCGTCGCGGGCGTGGCCGGTGGCCGCGGCGGCATCCGTCGCGAGTGCCGCGCGGGCCAGCGCCAGGGCGGCGTGCGCCTGCCGCAGCGCGCCGAGCGCGGCGGCGGACACGCGCCCCGCGCGCGCCGTGACGGTCGCCTCGGCGGTGCGGACCGCGGAGGCCGCGCGGTCGAGTTCCCGGTCGCCCGTCGGCTCCCCGGTGGTGACGGGAGAGGAAGGCAGGGCCGACGAGCCGTGGCCGAGGTCGCCGCCCACGACGGCCGAACCGACGGCGGGCGCGCTGCTCGCGGCCGTGACCCCGAGCGTCGCGGCGTGGGCCTCGACCGCGGTGTGCAGTGCGGTCGTCTCCGCGATCAGGCGCTCGATCTCGTGCACCGCGGCGGAGATCTGGGCGGCCCTGCCGCGCGAGACGGCGTCGCGCAGCCTGCCGAGCCACTCGTCGGCCGCCTCGAGCCGTCGTCGCATCTCCGACGCGTTGTCGGCCACGGGCGCCACCTGGGCGGGCGCGTAGGCGCCGGACATCGTGGCGATCCGCTCGGCGGCCGAGGCGACGAGCCGGTCCGCCTCGGCGCGGGAGCGCTCCAGGCGTTCGAGCGTCGCCTGCGCGTCCGTCGCGAGCGCCCGCAGGCGTGCGAGCGAGTCGCGGCGACGCTCGAGCTCGCGGTCCACTGCCGCGCACGCCGCCAGGATCTCGTCGGTCCACGAGCGGGTGTCGGCGGGGGAGTCCTCGGTCGCGTCCTCGAGGTGGCGCTGCAGCTCGAACGCGCGGTCGATGCGGGCTCGCCCGTCCGCGAGCGCCTGCGCGTACTCGCGCGTGGCGTCCTCGCCGAACTCGGCCGTGACGAAGTCGAGCTCCTGCTCGCTGGTGCGCAGGGCCTCATCTGCGCGCACGAGCGCGATCGAGGCGCGCCGGCGCTGCCCCGCGAGCGTGCGCAGCTCGAGGGCGCGGGCCGCGCGGCGCCGCCCCAGCAGCACGAACTGCACGATCACGAACACCAGGAGGGCGGCGGCGCCGATGCCGATGAGCCATACCCACCAGGGCGGGGGCACCTCGTCGAACTCGTCGGCGACGAACTCGACGCCCCCGACCCAGTCGTCGTTCGCCAGGTGCTCCGAGCCGAGCCGGTCCTCGATCTCGAGAACGCGGCTCTCGCGGAGCGGACCGCCCTCGTACTCGGCGGAGATCGCCAGCGCGCGGCCCTCGGTCGCGATCGCCAGCAGGTACTGGTCCGCGGCGAGGTTGTTCTGGAGCGACGCGCGGTCGGCCCACTGCAGCGCGTTGGACGGCGACGTGAAGTCGTCCACGAACACAACGTAGAGCTCGGGCCGATCGGGCGCCGCGGCGAGCGCCTCGAGGTGCTGCTCGAGACGGCGCTCCTCGGATGCCGACAGCACTCCGGCGCGGTCCGTGACGTAGCCCGGGTCGAGGTCGCCCGGCGGCTCCGCATGGGCGGCGAGCGGCGCGAGCGCGAGCGCACCCGCCAGGACCGCCGTGGCGACGGCCGCCGGGGTGCGTGGCGCGAGACGCATCAGAAGCGGCCGCCTCCGCGACGTCCGCGGCCCCCGCCGAATCCGCCGCCGCCGCGGCTGCTGCGGCCGCCGAGGCCGCCGCCCAGTCCTCCGCCCAGGCCGCCGAGCACGGAGCCCCCGCCCCAGCCGCTCGTGCCGCCTCGTGTGCCGCCCCCGCCGAGGCCGCCGCTGATCAGGCCGCCCAGCAGGCCGCCGACGAGCCCGTCCACCATGCCGCCGCCGCGTCCGCCGCCGCCCAGCATGCCGCCGCCCAGCATGCCTCCGCCGAGGCCGCCGCCCCAGTCGGCCGACTCGACGTCGGCCTGGGCGAGGCGCGCGGCCTCGGACGCGAGCTGCAGCGCGCGCTGCGCGCGCTGCAGCGCCTGCGCGGGGTCGCCGGACTGGAGGGCCTCGGCCCGCGCGAGCTCGGCGCCCGCCTCGGCCAGCCGTGTGCGCGCCTCCGCGCCCACCGCGCCGCGCCGCGCCGCGATGTACTCCTCGGCGCCCGTGACCTGGCTGCGGGCCTGCAGCAGCGTCTGCCCCAGCATCTGCTGCGCGCGCTGCGCGCTGCCGACGACCGCGTCGATCTGCGCGTTCGCGGCCTGCAGCGCCTCGAGGAGCGCCTGCGGGCTGCGGGCCGATCCGGACAGGTTGTGCCGAGCCTGCGCGACGGCCTGCTCGGTCGCGGCGACCGCCGCCGCCACCTCGCCCGTGGCGGGAAGCGTGCGCGCGCGGGCGAGGTCCTGCTCGAGGTCGGCCACGAGCGCCGCGGCCTGCTGCTCGGCCGTCGCGAGCGTCGCGCCGAGATCGGCGACCGCCTTCTCGAGCTGCGCGGCCTGCGCGACCGCCTGCTCGGCGGCGCGGATCGCGACGGCGGCCTCGCCGCCGTCGCCCGCGCCGACCAGCTGCTGCGCGCGGGCGAGCTGCTCGTCGGCGAACGCCAGCCGCGCCCGCGCCTGCGCGGGGTTGTCGGCGACGGTCGTGATCGCGTCGGCCGCGTAGCGGGACCGCAGCTCGGCGACCCCGGTCTCGATCCGCTCGGGTGCCCCGTCCGCCGCGGCGCGACGCTGCTGCACCTCCGCGAGCGCGGCGGGGGCGTCCTGCTCGATGCGGCGCAGCTCGCCGAACGCGGCCTGCTTGTCCTGGAGCGTGGTCGCGGCCGCCTCGCACAGCCGGATGATCTCGCCGTTCCACGCACGCACGTCCTGCTCGGCGTCGGGCTCGTGGTCGTCCAGGCGCTGCTTGAGCTCGAACGCCTTGGCGAGGTCGGCCTTGGCGGCCTGCAGCGCCTGCTCGAACTCGCCGGTCGCCTCGCGGCCGAACTGCGCGATCGCGAAGCCGAGCTCCTGCTCGCTCGCCCGCACGGCGTCGTCCGTCCCGACCAGGGCCGAGGCGGCGCGGCGCGCGAGCTCCTCGGTCGTGACCTCGGGCTCGGCGCCCGGGCCGGCCTGGCCGCCGGAGGTGCCCTTGCGGCGGCGGGAGGCGAGGTACCACGCCGTGCCGCCGACCGCCGCGACCCCGGCCCCGCCGATGACCCACGGCAGGACGGAGCCGCCGCCGGCCGCGCCGCCACCGGGTCCCGAGCCGTCCAGTCCGTCGGCGGCCGCGTCGGCGGCGCCGACCCAGTCCTCGGCCGACAGGAAGGGCTGTACCGCCGACTCGATCTCCGCGATCCGCTGCTCGCTCACGGGCCCCTCGGTCGCCGCCGAGAGATAGTAGTTGCGGTCCTCGACCGCGACCGCCAGCAGGTACTGGTCGATCCCGAGGCCGTTGGACTCGGCCGTCGTGTTGGCCCAGTCGTCGGCGGCGGACGGGTTCTCGAACGTGTCGACGTAGACGACCCACAGCTCATAGCCGGTGTCGGCGCTCAGCTGCGCGAGCCGCGTCTGCGCCTCCTGCTCCTCGGCCGGGCTCAGCACGTCGGATTCGTCGAGCACGAAGTCGTCGTCGAGCTCCACCGGGTCCTCTGCGTGCGCGGGCGTCGCGATCAGCGCGGCCCCCGTCGCCAGCCCGATCGCCAGCATCGCGCGCATCGACCGCGCCGTCCTCGTGCCCCACGCCGTCATCGCGCCCCCTCCGCGGCAGCGCCGCGACCGGGCGCTCCGTCCTCGATCCTATGCACCGTGCGGCATGCCGGAAAGGGCCGATCGGCGCGGCATCCGTTCGCTCCCCGCGGACGCGCGGACCCCTCCTCGGGGCGCGTCGCGAGGGCTTCCGTGGGCGGCTCGAACGTAGGCTGGTGCGTCGCGCGCGCCCGCCGCACGCCCCCTGCTCGCCGGACGGAGGACCATGGAAGATCGCTACGGGACCGACGTGCTCGCGACCGGATGGCGCCAGCGCGGCGCGAAGCAGGTGCAGACCGTGCCGGCCGAGATCGACCTGGTCGTCGAGGTCGCCGGCGACGGGTTCTGCGGCGCCGTGACCCGGCTCGAGGCGGGCAGCGTCGAGCTCGAGGACGGGAAGGGCCGCCGCCGCGTGTTCCCGCTCGGCAAGGGCTTCCTGATCGACGGCGAGCCCGTCGAGCTCGTGGTGCCGAAGGCCGCGCCGCAGGCGCGCCGGAGGACCGCATCCGGCTCCTTCGCCGTCGAGGAGCAGCGCGCCCGTGTCGCCCTGCCGCACCGCATCCTGGTCGAGGGTCGGCACGACGCCGAGCTGGTCGAGAAGGTGTGGGGCGCCGACCTGCGGGTCGAGGGCGTGGCGGTCGAGTACCTGGAGGGCGTCGACAGGCTGCCCGACCTGCTGCGGGACGAGCCGCCCGGTCCCGGCCGGCGGTACGGCGTGCTGGTGGATCACCTGGTGCCCGGTTCGAAGGAGCAGCGCATCGCCCGCGCGATCGAGCAGGGCCCGCACGGGCGCCACATGCGCATCGTCGGCCACCCGTTCATCGACGTCTGGCAGTGCGTCAAGCCGTCGTCCGTCGGCATCAGGGCGTGGCCCGAGGTGCCCAAGGGCGAGGAGTGGAAGAAGGGCGTGTGCCGCCGTCTCGGATGGCCGCACGCCGAGCAGGCCGACACCGCCCGCGCGTGGCAGCACATCCTGTCGAAGGTCACCACGTTCCGCGACATCGAGCCGGCGCTGCTCGGCCGCGTCGAGGAGCTCATCGACTTCGTGACGGCGCCCTAGGCTGCGCCGAATACGCTTGAGGGATGCCCGAGGAACCCGCTGACGACGCGCCGTCGTTCCGCAAGCAGCCCGTGTCGTTCGTCCGCCGCAGCGGGCGGATGTCGGATGCGCAGGAGCGCGCCTGGAGCGAGCTGGCTCCGCGGTACGCCTTCGACGTGCCGCGCGACGTCGCGTCGACGTCCGTGCACCCCGACGCGCGCCTGATCCCGGCCGAGGTCTACGGCCGCACGGCGCCGCTCGTGGTGGAGATCGGATCGGGCCAGGGCCACGCGATCGTCTCGGCGGCCGCGGCGCGTCCCGACGCCGACTTCCTCGCGGTCGAGGTGTTCCGCGCCGGCCTCGCCCGCACGATGCTCGACGCCGACCGCGCGGGCGTGCGGAACCTGCGGCTCGTGGAGGCCAACGCGCCCGAGGTGCTCGAGCGCCTGCTGCCCGAGGGCGCGGCCGACGAGGTCTGGGTCTTCTTCCCCGACCCGTGGCACAAGAGCCGGCACAACAAGCGCCGCCTGGTCAAGGAGGGCTTCGGCGCGACGGCCGGCCGCGCGCTGCGCGACGGCGGGCTGCTGCGCCTCGCGACCGACTGGGAGGACTACGCGCTGCAGATGCGCGAGGTGCTCGACGCCGAGCCCGAGTTCGAGCGCGCGTTCGACGGCGGCGAGGACGTCTGGGCGCCGCGGTTCGACGGCCGCGCCATGACCGCGTTCGAGCGCAAGGGCATCGCCAAGGGGCGCGAGATCCGCGACCTGACCTACCGCCGCGTCGCGCGGGGCTGAGGGCCGATCCGGATGGCGGCGAAGACCGGGCAGGTGCGGGCGCCGGACGCGCACGCGCTCGAGCCGCTCGTCCTGACCGCGGGTCTGCTCGTCTGCCTGGCCGCGCCCGCTTTCTTCGTCCTCGAGATCGAATGGCTGGGCATCGCGCTGCTGGCGGCCGGGCTGGCGCTCGCCGCCGTGCGCGACCGCCGCGATCCGGCGGGCATCCGGCGTCGCCCCGGCCTGCTGCGCGACCTGGGGCTCATCGCGATCGGCATGCTGATCGTCAGCGCGATCTCGCTCGAGGCGCAACTGGACAACCTGTCCATGCTGCGGTTCACGCTGGCCCTCGGCGGGGCCGTGGCGGTGCCGTACGTGCTGTCCCGCTTCGTGTTCCGGGACCACGCCGTGCGCTTCCCGTGGCGCGGCGGCGGGCGCTGGGGGCGGCTGCAGTGGGGGTGGCTCGTCGCCGTGCTCGCGCTCGGCTGGCTCATCCTGCCCTTCTATTTCGTGACGAGCGGCGTGTACCGCAACTGGCCCGTGGTGGACACGCCGGATCTGATCGCGCGGCTGTTCGTCGGGGTGGGCGCGGTCGGCATCTGGGACGAGCTGTTCTTCATCTGCACGGTGTTCGCGCTGCTGCGCCGCCACCTGCCCGATGTGGCGGCGAACCTGCTCCAGGCGATCGTGTTCGTGTCGTTCCTGTGGGAGCTCGGCTACCGCGAATGGGGGCCGGTGCTCACCATCCCGTTCGCCCTGCTGCAGGGGCTGATCTTCCTCCGGACGCGCTCGCTCGCGTACGTCGTGACGGTGCACCTGCTGTTCGACGCGGTCGTGTTCCTCGTGCTCGTGCACGGCCACAACCCGGGGATGCTGGACGGCCTGTTCCTGGTCTGACGCGTGGGCTGAGCGGGTGCGCGCGGCTGATTGACTGGAGCGCATGAGCTTCACCCCGCCGCCCGCGCACCTCACTCGGCCCGACCTGCGGGGCCGCTTCGGCATGGTCGCATCGACGCACTGGCTGGCCAGCGCGAGCGCGCAGGCCGTGCTGGAGCGGGGCGGCAACGCGTTCGACGCGACGGTCACGGCGGCGTTCGTGCTGCACGTGGTCGAGCCCCACCTGAACGGCCCGGGCGGCGACATGACCGCGGTGTTCGCGACCGCCGAGGCGCCGTCGACGCCCGTCGTGCTGATGGGTCAGGGGCCCGCGCCGGCCGGCGCGACCATCGCGCACTATCGCGCCCAGGGCCTCGACCTGGTGCCCGGCTCCGGCGCGCTCGCCGCGGCCGTCCCCGGCGCGGTGGACGCGTGGCTCCTGCTGCTGCGCGACCACGGCACCTGGCCGCTCGCCGACGTGCTCGACTTCGCGATCGGGTACGCGACCGACGGCCATCCGGCGCTGCGCAACGTGTGCACGACCATCGCGGGCGTCGCCGACCTGTTCCGCGACCACTGGCCGACCTCGGCCGACCGCTGGATGCCGGATGGGCGGGTGCCCGAGCCGGGCGACATCCTGTACGCGCGCACGTACGCAGCCCTGCTCCGCGAGCTGGGGGACGCGGCCTCGGCGGCGGCGACCCGCGAGGAGGGCGTGGACGCCGCGCGGGAGCTGTGGCGCGAGCGCGTGGGCCGCGCGGCCGAGGAGTTCGTGCGCGCGCCGCACCGCCATTCGGACGGCGGCGACCACGCGGGGGTTCTCACGGCGGCGGATGTCGCGGCCTTCGCCGCGTCGTACGAGGACGCCGTGTCGATCGAGTTCCGCGGCCACACGATCGCCAAGACCGGCCCCTGGGGTCAGGGGCCGGTGCTGCTGCAGGCCCTGCGCATCCTGGACGGGTTCGAAGACGAGCGGCTCGACCCCTCGAGCGAGCTGGGCGCCCACACGGTGCTCGAGGCGCTCAAGCTCGCGCTCGCGGACCGCGACGCCTGGTACGGCGAGGACGTCGCCCCGGACGTGCTCGCGCATCTGCTCTCGGAGGAGTACGCGGCCGCGCGCCGCGCGCTGATCGCCGACACCGCCTCGCGCGAGGTGCGCCCGGGTGCCGTGCCGGGGCATCCGATCCCGACCCTGCCGCCGCTGCGCGAGGCGCGGGCCGTAGGTGCCGGTGTGGGGGAGCCGACCGTGCGCGCGGCCGGCGCCGATCTCGACCCCGACGCGCAGGGCCGCACGCGCGGCGACACGTGCCACGTCGACGTGGTCGACCGCTGGGGCAACATCGTCTCGGCCACCCCGTCGGGCGGCTGGCTGCAGTCGTCTCCCGAGATCCCCGAGCTCGGGTTCTGCCTCGGCACGCGGCTGCAGATGTCGTGGCTCGACGAGTCCTCGCCCTCGCGGCTGCAGGCGGGGCGCCGGCCGCGCACGACGCTGACGCCCACCCTCGTGCTGCGCGACGGCCGGCCCGTGATGGCCCTCGGGTCGCCCGGCGGCGACCAGCAGGACCAGTGGCAGCTGCTGATGCTGCTGCGGGTGCTCGTGGGCGGGTACACGCCGCAGCAGGCGATCGACGCGCCGGCGCTGAACACGACATCGATGCACGGCTCGTTCTGGCCTCGCACCGGGACGCCCGCGGGCGCGGTCGTGGAGGACCGGTTGGGGGACGACGTGATCGCGGGGCTCGTCGCCCGCGGCCACGCGGTGACGCGCGCGGGGGAGTGGGCGCTCGGTCGGCTGTCGGCCGTGACGCGCGATCCGCGGAGCGGCCTGCTGGGAGCCGCGGCCAACCCGCGCGGAGCGCAGGGCTACGCCGTGGGACGTTAGCGCACGAAAGGTTAAGAGCCGACGGATTGCACAGGCCCTGCCGGGTTGTCAAGCCTTTCGAGACAATTCACCACGCCCCGCATCCTGGATACATGACAGATGCGAGCGTCCTCGAGGCGGATCCCCGGGCGCAGGCCCCGGCCGTCGACGTTCGCCCGGGTGACGTCCTGGACGGCCGGTACCGCCTGGAGGAGCTGGTCGGGCGCGGGGGCATGGGTGCCGTGTTCCGTGCGACCGACACGGTCCTCGAGCGCACGGTCGCGATCAAGCTGTTCGCCGCCGCTGCCGTCGACGAACGGGATCGCGAGCGCCGCGCATCGGAGACCCGCCTGCTCGCCTCGCTCAGCCACCCGTCGCTCGTGACGCTGTACGACTCGCGCACGGCCAAGGACGGCTCCGGCTACATGGTGCTCGAGTACGTGGACGGCGGCACGCTCTCGGACCGGATCGCGCGCGGCGCGCTGGCGCCCGCCGAGGTCGCCGAGATCGCCGCCGAGCTTGGCGACGCGCTCGACGCCGTGCACGGCGCGGGCGTCATCCACCGCGACGTGAAGCCGGCCAACGTGCTGATGCATGCGGCCCCGAGCCTCGTGCGCGTGTCGCTCGCCGACTTCGGGATCGCCTACCTGGTCGACGCCGCCCGCCTGACGACGCCGGGCATGGCCGTCGGCACGGCCGCCTACTTCTCGCCCGAGCAGGCCCGGGGCGCCGAGCCCTCGCCCGCGTCCGACATCTACGCGCTGGGCCTCGTGCTGATCGAGGCGCTCACCGGCCGCCGCGCGTTCCCGCAGACCACGCCGATCGAGGCCGCGGTCGCGAGGCTGCACACGGCG
Organism: Microbacterium lacusdiani; assembly: GCF_054779895.1. Classification (NCBI taxonomy): domain Bacteria; kingdom Bacillati; phylum Actinomycetota; class Actinomycetes; order Micrococcales; family Microbacteriaceae; genus Microbacterium; species Microbacterium lacusdiani. The sequence continues at coordinate 40,612 of NZ_BAAGXJ010000007.1, forward strand.
CCCGAGGTGCCGGGCGGGTTCGGCTACGGCTGGCGTTCGCTGCTGACCGCCATGACCGCCACCGACCCCGCCGAGCGGCCGACCGCCCGGCAGGTGGCCGAGCGGGCGCGCGCGCTGACCGGCGCGGACGCCGACCCCGGCGCGACCGCGGCGGCGTTGCCCGCGGCGGCCGATGTGACCGCGCCCGTGAAGCTCGACGACGGCCCCGCGACCCAGGCCGACGCGCCGGTCGTGGCGCCCGCGCCGCGCATCGCCGACGAGGCAGAGCTCACGCGCGTGCTTCCGGTCGCCTCGGCGTCCCGCCGCGGGCGCCGCCGAGCGTCGCGGCGCCGGCCGGGGGCGCTCGGCGTGACCGGCCTCGCGGCCGTCGGCGCGCTGGTGCTCGGCATCGGGGCGTGGGGTGCCACGGCGGCGCTTCCGGCCGAGTCGCCGACGGTCGGCGCGCGTCAGGTGGAGACGCGCGTGGACGAGGCACGTGTGGCGCCGAGCGAGGCGCCCGCGGAGCAGCCCGCGCAGGGCCCTGCCGCCGAGCCCGCCGTCGCCGAGACCGCGAGCCGGCCGGCCGCGCCGGCCGAGGCCGAGCCGGCGCCGCAGCAGAAGGCTTCGACCACTCCGAGCGGTGAGGGCCCGGCCGTGCCGGCGCACGCCGCGTCGGAGGGCAAGACCCGTGGGAATGGGAACGGGAACGGGGAGCCCGCCGTGGGGACGTCGGGCAAGGGGCGCGACGGCGACTGAGGCTGCAAGGGACGGCATGCCTCGTCGCCGTCGCCCCCACACCTTCCCGGATGCCCGCGGGGCGACGCGCGCGGCGCGTGCGGCATCCGTGCGCATCCGTTCTGGGATCCCAGACGCGATCATCGCGCGACGGCTCGCCGCGGGTGCCCGACCGGAGTCGAATGGCTCCATGACCTCGCATCCTGACCTTTCCACCGCCCCCGAGCCGACCGTCGCGCTCGGCGGAGCCGGCCTCGCGCCGGCCGACGTCGTGGCCGTGGCGCGCGAGGACGCGCGCGTCGAGCTGTCCGACGCGGCCCTGAGGGACATGGCCGCGAGCCGCGCGCTGATCGAGTCGCTCGCCCACGACACCCGGCCGCACTACGGCGTCTCGACCGGATTCGGGGCGCTCGCGACCGTGCAGATCCCGGTCGAGAAGCGCCGCCAGCTGCAGCGCGGGCTCATCCGCTCGCACGCCGCGGGCACGGGGCCCGAGGTGGAGCGCGAGGTCGTCCGCGCGCTCATGCTGCTGCGTCTCGACACGCTCGCGACGGGGCGCACGGGCGTCCGCCCCGAGGTGGCGCGCGCGTACGCGTCGCTGCTGAACGCGGGGATCACGCCGATCGTGCACGAGTACGGCTCGCTCGGCTGCTCGGGAGACCTGTCGCCGCTGGCGCACTGCGCGCTCGCGGTCATGGGGGAGGGGCGCGTCCGCGACGCGTCCGGTGCGCCGCTCGAGGCCGCCGACGCGCTCGCCGAGGCCGGGATCGAGCCCGTCGTGCTCGAGGAGAAGGAGGGCCTGGCGCTCATCAACGGCACCGACGGGATGCTCGGGATGCTGCTGCTCGCGCTGCACGACCTCGAGGCGCTGCTGCGCGTGGCGGACGTCGCGGCGGCCGCGAGCGTCGAGGCGCTGCTCGGCACCGACACGGTCTTCGCCGCCGACCTGCACGCGCTGCGCCCCCATCCGGGGCAGGCGGCGTCGGCCGCCAACATCGCCCGCATCCTGCGCGACTCGGATCTGATCTCGCGGCCCGGGGCCGGCGAGTTCACGCGCGTGCAGGACGCCTACTCGCTGCGGTGCGCGCCCCAGGTCCACGGCGCCGCGCGCGACACGGCCGCGCACGCGGCATCCGTGGCCCGCGTCGAGCTGGCCAGCGCGATCGACAACCCCGTGGTCACGCCGGATGGGCGCGTCGAGTCCAACGGCAACTTCCACGGAGCGCCGGTCGGCTACGTCCTCGACTTCCTCGCGATCGCCGCGGCCGACGTCGCCTCGATGTCGGAGCGTCGCACCGACCGCTTCCTGGATGTCGCGCGCAGCCACGGCCTGCCGCCGTTCCTCGCCGACGACCCCGGCCTCGACTCGGGCCTGATGATCGCGCAGTACACCGCCGCGGGCATCGTGTCGGAGCTCAAGCGGCTCGCCGTGCCGGCGTCGGTCGACTCCATCCCGTCGTCCGCGATGCAGGAGGACCACGTCTCGATGGGGTGGGCGGCCGGCCGCAAGCTGCGCCGCGCGATCGACGGCCTGTCGCGCGTGCTGGCGATCGAGCTGCTCGCGTCGACGCGCGCGCTCGACTTCCGCCTGGCGGCAGGTGCCGGGCGGCCCGGGCCCGCGACGGAGGCCGTGCACGCGCTGTTCCGCACCGACATCGCGGCCCCGGGGCCGGACGTCTTCACGTCTCCCGACATCGACCGCGCGGTCGCGCACGTGCAGTCGGGGCGCGTGCTCGCGGCCGTCGAGGAGGCGGTCGGCGCCCTGGCGTAATGTCGTGCCGGTGACGGAGTCGAGCCGCGTCCCGGCGTTCGAGAACGGGCTGCGCATCCTGAGCCTGCTCGCCCGGTCGAGCGGTCCGCTGCAGGCCGCGACGATCGCGCAGCGCCTGGACCTGCCGCGCTCGACGGTCTATCACCTGCTCAACGTCGCCGAGCGCGAGGGCTACGTCATGCGGCTGCCCGAGGAGAGCCGCTACGGCCTCGGGATCGCGGCGGTCGATCTGGGCTCGTCGTACGCCCGCACCGACCCGCTCGCGCGCGTGGGCCGCGTCCTGGTCGGCCGGCTGGTCGACCGGATCGGGCTGAGCGCGCACCTCGCCGTGCTGCACGGCCGGGAGGTGCTGTACGTCGTCGAGATGCGCGCGAAGCACGCGCCGGATCTCGTCAGCGGGGTGGATGTGCGCCTGCCCGCGCAGCTGACGGCGAGCGGGCGCGCGATCCTCGCGGCGCTGCCGAAGGCGCAGCTGCGCGCGCTGTATCCGGGCGCGCAGGCGTTCGTGCAGCGGCACGCCGAGCATCCCGCGGTCACGACGTACTCCGAGCTGCGCCGCGTGCTGGAGGCCGTGCGGCAGCGGGGCTGGGCCGAGGAGGTGGGCGACATCACGCCGGGGATGTCGTCGGTCGCCGTGCCCGTGCTCGACCACCGCGACTGGCCGGTCGCGGCGATCGCCGTGACGTATCCCGACGACTCCGTGCCGCCCGGGCGCATCCCGGGGCTGGTCGAGGCCGCGCGCGCGACCGCGGAGGAGATCTCGCGGCGCATCCACGGGGCGCGGCACGCCTGACACGAGAAAAGGCCCCGCCTCGCGGCGGGGCCTTCCCGGTTGGTGCGCCCGAAGGGATTCGAACCCCCGACACCTGGCACCGGAAGCCAGTGCTCTATCCACTGAGCTACGGGCGCATACCTGAACGAGGATATCAGCCGACGGCGGTGGTCCCGACCGACAGGCGTCAGACGAAGCGCGTCGTGAGGCGGGCGCCCGCGACGTCCACCCTCCGGTCGTTGAGCGGAGGGGCGCCGGCGCCGGCCCACCCCTCCGGTCGTTGAGCGGAGGCGCGCCAGCGCCGGCCCACCCTCCGGTCGTTGAGCGGAGGCGCGCCAGCGCCGGAGTCGAAACGTGTCCAAACATCCCTGCCGACCGGCCCACCGCTCGTCCACAGGGCACCGCCCGCGAGGACTTGTCCACAGATTCGGGTTGAATCGCTGATCTGCGCTTTCCAGCCCGGTGAATGTCGGTGGCCCGGAGGAGAATCGGGCCATGACGACACAGGCGACTTCGACCCGGTGGGCTCCCACCCCGGCCGAACGCGCCCGCACGTCAGAGCTCGTCGACGATTACCTGGAGCAGCAGGTCATCATCGCCCAGGCCCATGCCCGGCAGGCGCGGATCCTCGCCGAGGGCCGCGCGATCGCCGAGGCCCAGACCCGCCGGGGTGGGACGGGTTCGGAGTTCGAGCACCCGCTGAGGTCCATGGCCGCCGAGTTCGCGGTCGCCGGGCGGATGTCAGACCGCACGATCCGGGCCCGGATGGAGTGGGCAGTCGACCTCATCGACGGATTCCCGGCCACGTTCGCCCTGTTCGAGGAGGGCCGGATCAGCGAGCCGCACGTGCGAGCCATCCTCGACGCCGGCAGTCGTCTCGAGGATGACGACGCCCGGGCGGAGTTCGAGCGGATCATCCTCCCGCGAGCCGAGAAGCTCACCGCCGGGCAGCTCGGGTCCGTCGCGCGGAAGCTCGCGGACGACATCGAGCCCCTCCCGTTGGAGGAGCGTCACGAGGAGGCCATGGCCGAGCGCTCCGTGCGGGTGGCACCGCTGCCGGACGGCATGGGCGAGTTGACGTACATCGGTCCGGCGGTGACGGTGTACGCGATGCATGACCGGGTCACTCAGATGGCCCGCACGATCTACCGCACCAAGGGCGAGGGTGACGTCCGGACGTTGGATCAGATCCGGGCGGACGTGTTCGCTGAGATCGCCCTCGCCGGCCTGCCGACCGCGGAGCTGATCGACCAGCACGGCGGGGATGCCCTGACGAAGATCAAGGCGACCGTGGAGGTCACCGTCCCGTGGCAGTCTCTCACCGGCGTCGGTGACGAGTCGGCGTTCCTCGCGGGGTACGGCCCCATCCCCGCCGAAGCGGCGCGCAGGCTGGCCGGCGAGGCCGCCAGATGGACGCGCCTGTTCACCGACCCCGACACCGGGTGCCTCAAGACCGTCGACACCTACACGCCGAGCAAGGCGCAGCGGCGCTTCCTGATCGCCCGGGACGAGCACTGCCGCTTCCCCGGCTGCCGGCGACCGGCGGTCCGCTGCGAGGACGACCACACCATCCCGTACTCCCACGGCGGCCCCACAGCCGTCGGGAACCTCGCCAACCTCTGCCGGGCCCACCACGTGTTGAAACACAACTCCGCCTGGGACTTCCGCCACGGCCCAGGCGGCGTCATCGAGGTCATCAGCCCCACCGGCAGGGCCTACAAGCACAGACCCACACCGGTCGTGAGGTTCGAGGCATCAGCCGAGATCGCCCGCGCCGACTTCGGCGCCGACCCGCCCCCGTTCTGACGGTCCCGCTACGGGAGCGTCGCGGGCTCGGGCATCTCCTCGTCGGAGGCCTCGAGGCTCGTCACCGGATCGGTGATCTCGGCGAGCGCGTCGGCCAGCCGCTGCGCCAGGTAGGCGTGGCCGGCGACCGACGGGTGGTTGCGGCCGTAGTCGCTCGTGTCGATGACCGAGAGGTAGTTCTGCTCGGTGATCCACCCGTCCTGGATCGGCGAGATGTACCACCACTGCCGCTCGGTGGCGAGCTCGGCGAGGTCGCGGTCGATGCGCGCGGTGGCGGGCTCGACCGGAAGCACCTGCGGCGCCGGGCCGAGCACGACGACCGGCGTGCCGGGGTAGATCTCCACGAGGGCGTCCCACGCGGCGGTGACCGCGGCGCGGTACCCGGCCGCGGGCTCGCGACGGTCGTTGATCGAGCCCTGGATGATGATCAGGTCGTACTCGGCGGCCGGGTCGAGCGCCGCGATGCGGGTGCCGAAGTCCGGCCGGTCCAGCCCGGGCCGCAGATAACCGCTGCCGCGGCCGCCGTCGACGGTCGTGGTGCCGTCCAGCAGCTCGGCGAGCACGTATGCGTAGCCGCGGTCGATCGGCGTCGCGGCCGAGCCGTACGTCCAGGAGTCTCCGAACACCAGCACATCCGGGTGCGGCGGGAGGCGGATGGGCGGCGGCGTGAGCACGGCCTGGTCGGACGACGCCTGCTCCACCTCGGCGACGGGGGCGGCCCACGGGCGCAGCGCCCCGGCCGCGAGCGCCGCGAGTACGGCGAGCACCGTCGTCACGGTGAGCGCGACGACGGCAGGGCGGGAGCGGGTCGCGGGCGCCATCACCGATCAGGGTAGGCGATCCATCTGAACAGAAGGAAACGCTCCCGCACGGCGGCGCAACGCGGCCGGGCGCGGGGTCGCCTGGCCGTGTCGCCCGTCGCCTGAGGATCCCCCGGCGGTCGCCTCGCCCGCCGACCAATAGACTTGTCGGGCTATGAACCCGGATGCCCTCGCCGCCGCCCTGCTCGCCGTCATCACGCCGATCGCCGAGCGACGACGCCCGGAGGAGGACCTGGGGCTCGCGGCCGCGGACATCACGCTCGAGCGTCCGAAGAACCGCGACCACGGCGACTGGGCCACCAGTATCGCGCTCAAGCTCGCCAAGCGCCTCGGGACGAACCCGCGCGAGCTCGCCCAGGAGATCGCGGACGGGCTCGCCGCGGTCGACGGCATCGCGAGCGTCGAGGTCGCCGGCCCCGGCTTCATCAACGTGCGCCTCGACGCCGCGGCGGCGGGCGCGCTCGCGAAGACGATCGTCGACGCGGGCGCGGACTACGGCCGCAACGACTCGCAGGCCGGCAACTCGATCAACCTCGAGTTCGTGAGCGCGAACCCGACGGGTCCGCTCCACATCGGCCACACGCGCTGGGCCGCGCTGGGCGACAGCATCGGCCGCCTGCTGCAGTTCTCGGGCGCCACCCTGGCCCGCGAGTTCTACATCAACGACGCCGGCGCGCAGATCACGCGCTTCGGAGCCTCGGTGCTGGCCGCCATCAAGGGCGAGCCGAAGCCCGAGGACGGCTACGCGGGGGCGTACATCGACGACCTCGCGCGCCGCGTGCTCGAGGGGCGCCCCGACATCCTCGACCTCGACCCCGAGGCCCAGCTCGAGGCGGCGCGCGACGACGCCTACGCGCTGCAGCTCGCCGAGATCAAGGAGTCGCTCGCGCAGTTCAACGTGCACTTCGACGTCTGGTTCTCGGAGCGCATCCTGCACGCCAAGGGCGAGGATGGCGGCCCCAGCCTCGTGGACCAGGCCGTCGAGCGTCTGCGCGCGCAGGGCCACGTGTTCGACGCGGACGACGCCGTGTGGGTGCGCACGACCGACTTCGGCGACGACAAGGACCGCGTCATCCGCCGCTCCAACGGCGAGTACACGTACTTCGCCGCGGACGCCGCCTACTACCTGAACAAGGGCGACCGCGGCTTCGCGCACAAGATCTACCTGCTGGGCGCCGACCACCACGGCTATGTGCACCGCCTGAGGGCCCTCGCGGGCGCGGCAGGCGAGGACCCGGACAAGGACATCGAGATCCTGATCGGCCAGCTGGTGTCGATCAACGGCGCCAAGCTCTCGAAGCGCGCCGGCAACATCATCGAGCTCGACGACCTGCGCGAGTGGCTCGGAACCGACGCGCTGCGCTACTCGCTCGCGCGCTACCCGGCCGACTCGCCCCTGTCGCTCGACCCCGACCTGCTGCGCAAGCGCACGAACGACAACCCCGTGTTCTACGTGCAGTACGCGCATGCGCGCACGCACAACGTCGGACGCAACGCCGCCGACGTGGGCGTGGACCGCTCGGAGTTCGCCCCCGAGCTGCTCACGCACGAGACCGAGGCGGCGCTGCTCGGCGCGCTCCAGGAGTTCCCGCGCATCGTGGCGTTCGCGGCCGAGGTGCGCGAGCCGCACCGCGTCGCGCGCTACCTCGAGGAGCTCGCGGGCCTGTACCACCGCTGGTACGACAACTGCCGCGTGACCCCGCTCGGCGACGCCGAGATCGAGCCCGTGCACCGCACCCGCCTGTGGCTGAACGACGCCACCGGCCAGGTGCTGCGCAACGGCCTCGACCTGCTCGGCGTGAGCGCGCCGGAGCGGATGTAGCCACCGGATGACGGCGAGCGCCCACGCGTCCCCCGCACCCGCGCCCCGCAGGCGCCGGCGTCGCTGGCCGTGGGTGCTGGCGGCGACCCTCGTCCTCCTGGCGGTCGCGGCGGTCGTCGTCGCGGAGGGCGTCGCGCGCTCGATCGTGCCGGAGCGCGTGCGCGAGACCGTCGTGGCTCAGCTCGGGCTGCCCGAGGACCAGCCGCTCGACGTGACCGTCGGCGGCGTGCTGGTGCTGCCGCAGCTGATCGCCGGCCGCCTCGACGAACTGCGGGTCGCGGGCGCCGACGTGCCGCTGCCGGGCGAGGCCGCCGCCGGTCTCACGGTCGACGCCGACGTGCGCCTCACCGGCGTCCCGCTGCGCGAGGGCGTTCAGGGTGGGCCCGGCACGGCCGAGCTGCGCCTGGGGGCCGACGACCTGCAGCTGCTGCTCGCGGACGCCCGGCTGCCCGACACGCTCGCGGATTCCACGGTGACGCTCGCCGAGCCCGACGCCGTGCTGACGAGCGAGGTCTCGATCCTCGGCGCGTCCATCCCGATCGAGCTGTCGCTCGCCCCCGGCGCCGCCGACGGCGACCTCACGCTGGAGCCGACGGGCGCGCGCATCGGGGGAGCGCAGCTCTCCCTCGAGCAGCTGGCGGCGATGGCCGGCATCGAGCTCGGCCCCGTGCCGGTGTGCCTCGCCGACCGCCTGCCGTCGGGCCTCGCGCTCACGGCCGTCGCGGTCGAGGGCGACGCGCTCGTCGCCGACCTCGACGTCGCGGCCGGCATGATGACGGATCCCGCCCTCCTGGAGCCCGGCACCTGCGACTGAGCCGCTGGCTAGCATCGGTCGCGTGCCGATCAGCGATCAGACGACCTGGACCGACGACGACGTGCTCGACGCGGCCGCCCAGTGGAGCTGGGTGCCGGAGGGATCCCGCGTCGCGGAGGGCGAGCTCACGATCATCCAGCGCCCGGCATGGGTGGGCGGCCACGTCGCCGTGGAGCGCACCCCGCGCGGGCGCGCGGCGGCCCAGCTGGTGGACGAGGCCGTGGCGGTCGCCCGCGAGTGGGGCGACGTCGCACTCGAGTGGGCGCTCGCCGACCGCGACGACCCGACCGTGGCCGCCGAGCTCGAGGCCCGGGGTGCGACCGTGATCGAGCGGCTGGACGTGCTGGCGCGCCCGCTGCCCGCGGACCCCGCGCCTTCCGCGCCGGGGGTCTCGACGCGCCGCGTCGCATCCCGCGAGGACGTGATCGCGATCGGCGCGATCAACGCCGCCGTGTGGGGCAACGCCCTCCCGAGCGAGGAGCGGATCGCGCAGGTGCTCGAGGAGGAGCGGCGCGGCGCCGCCGACGGCACGGGGTTCCGCGTGCTCGCGACCCTCGACGGCGACGTCGTGTCGACCGGCGGCGTGACGCTCGCCCCGGGACCGCGCGGCACGGTCGCGCGCCTGTGGGGCGCCGCCACGCTGGAGGGCGCCCGCGGCCGGGGCGCGTACCTGGCCGTGCTGGCCGAGCGCCTGCGACTGTCCGCCGAGCACGGCGCGACGCTCGCGCTCGTCAAGGGCAGGATCGCGACGTCCGCGCCCATCCTGGCCCGCGCCGGGTTCCGCCGCGTGGGCGGCGAGCGGCGCTTCCGCCTGCCGCTCTGATCGATCGCTCGCCGCGCATTTCGCCCAGTCGTGGCGAAGGGATCTGCACATCCGAAGCCGTGCGGATGCCGGATCGCCTTCCGATCTGCTGATCCCCTCGGATGCACCGGCCGGGTCGGCCGCGCGCGGCGCCCATCCCCGTCGGGAGGCGCGGTGCAGGTGTCATAGACTCAGTGGTCACCGACGGCGCGTGAGCGTACCGTGCCGCGGCATCCACCGAACGCCCCACCCGATTGAGAAAGTCGTGCCCGACGACGCAGCCGCAGCTGTTGTGAGCGGAGCCCTCGCGCCCGAGTGGCTCGCCCTGCCCGACGACCCCAACGACCTCGCGCCGGGCGTGTGGCCCGCGTCCGCGCACCGCGACGCCGACGGCGCGCTCGTGATCGCCGGCATCCCGGCTCCCGAACTCGCGCGCACATTCGGCACCCCCGTGCTGGTGCTGGACGAGGACGAGGCGCGCGACCGCGCCCGTCGCACGCTGCGCGCCTTCGGCGACGCCGCGGCCCGCCACGGCGGACGGGCCCGCGTGTACTACGCGGGCAAGGCGTTCCTGTCGACCGAGGTCGCGCGCTGGATGATCGACGCCGGCCTGAACGTCGACGTGTGCTCGGCCGGCGAGCTGGCCGTCGCGCTCGCGGCAGGCGTACCGGCCTCGCGCATCGGCTTCCACGGCAACAACAAGCGCGTGTTCGAGCTCGAGCGCGCGGTCGAGGTCGGGGTCGGCACGATCATCGTCGACTCGGACATCGAGATCGAGCGTCTCGCGGCCATCACCGAGCGCCTCGACCGCCGCCAGACCGTGCTGGTGCGCGTCAACAGCGGCGTGCACGCCGAGACGCACCACTTCCTCGCGACCGCGCACGAGGACCAGAAGTTCGGGTTCACGCTCGAGGCCGCCGAGCGCGCGGTCGAGCGCATCCACGAGCTCGAGCTGGTCGACTTCGCGGGCCTGCACTGCCACATCGGCTCTCAGATCTTCGGCACCGCGGGCTTCCGCGAGTCGGCGTCCCGCGTGCTCGAGCTGCACGCGCGACTGCTCGAGCAGGAGCGCTTCACGGCCACGGGCGCCGACGGCTCGGTCGAGCCCGTCCTGAACCTCGGCGGCGGCTTCGGCATCGCCTACACGCGCGCCGACACCCCCACGCCCATCGCGGAGCTCGCCGACGGCATCGTCGACGCGGTCGCCGACGAGTGCGCCGTGCGGGGCATCCCGCTGCCCGTGCTCGCGTTCGAGCCCGGCCGCTCGATCATCGGCACCCCCGGCGTCACGCTGTACGAGGTCGGCACGACCAAGTCCGTCCAGGTGGACACCGGATCCGCGGTGGCCGAGCGCCGCTACGTGAGCGTGGACGGCGGCATGAGCGACAACGCGCGCCCCGCGCTGTACGGCGCCCAGTACTCGGCGCGGCTCGCGTCGCGCGAGGGCGTCGAGGGCCCCGTGCTCAGCCGCGTCGTGGGCCTGCACTGCGAGTCGGGCGACGTCGTCGTCGACCATGAGTACCTGCCGGGCGACGTCACGCCCGGCGACCTGCTGGCCGTGCCCGCGACCGGCGCATACTGCGCCCCGCTCGCCAGCAACTACAACCACGTGCCCCGCCCGCCCGTCGTGGCGGTCACCGGCGGCACGGCGCGGATCATCGTGCGCGGGGAGCGGATCGAGGATCTGCTCGCCCGCGATGCGGGAATCGACACGGGATCCGCCGTCGCAGAGGGAGAAGAATGATCGATCACCGCCGCCTCCGTGTGGCCCTGCTCGGGGCCGGTTCCGTCGGATCCCAGGTCGCGCACCTGCTGCTCACCCATGCCGCCGAGCTCGCCGAGCGCTCCGGCGCCGAGCTCGAGCTCGCCGGCATCGCCGTGCGCGACGTCGACGCGCCGCGCGACGTGGATCTGCCGCGCGAGCTGCTGACCACCGACGCGGAGAGCCTCATCGTGGGCTCGGACATCGTGATCGAGCTGATGGGCGGCATCGAGCCGGCCCGCACCCACATCCTCGCCGCGCTGAACTCCGGCGCCGACGTCGTGACGGGCAACAAGGCGCTGCTCGCCACGCACGGCGCCGAGATCTTCGACGCCGCCGACCAGGTCGGCGCCTCGGTGTCGTACGAGGCGGCCGTCGCGGGCGCGATCCCGATCATCCGCCCGCTCAAGGACTCGCTCGCCGGCGACCGCATCAAGCGCATCTTCGGCATCGTCAACGGCAGCACCAACTTCATCCTCGACAAGATGGACCGCGAGGGGCTGAGCGCCGACGAGGCCCAGCGCATCGCGACCGAGCTCGGATACCTCGAGGCCGACCCGACCCTGGACCTCGAGGGCTATGACGCCGCGCAGAAGGCCGCGATCCTCGCGAGCCTGGCGTTCCACACGCACGTCTCGATCGACGACGTGCACCGCGAGGGCATCGAGAGCATCACGGCGGACATGATCGAGGGCGCGCGCCGCGCGGGCTTCGTGATCAAGCTGCTCGCGGTGTGCGAGCGGCTCGCGGCCGACGGCGGCGCCGAGGGCGCCGACACGGCCGACGCGGACGGCGAGTCCATCTCGGTGCGCGTGTACCCGGCGCTCATCAGCCGCGACCACCCGCTGGCCAGCGTGCACGGCGGCAACAACGCCGTGTTCGTCGAGGCCGCCGCGGCGGGCGACCTGATGTTCTACGGCGCGGGCGCCGGCGGCCTGCAGACGGCCTCGGCCGTCATGGGCGACGTCGTGTCGGCCGCGCGCCGCCACATCGCGGGCGGCGTCGGCGTCGGCGAGTCGCCGCGCCAGAACCTGCCCACCGCGCCCATCGGCCGCATCATGACGCGCTACCAGGTCACGCTCGAGGTGGACGACGAGCCCGGCGTGCTGGCCCGAATCGCCGGCATCCTGAGCGAGGGCGGCGTCTCGGTCGCGACCGTCGAGCAGACCCCGTCGACCGATGCCGAGGGCCGCGCCCACATCGTGATCGGCACCCACCGGGCCCGCGAGCAGGCGCTGAGCGACACGGTCGCCCGCCTGCAGGCGAGCGATGTCGTCGAACGCGTGGTGTCGGTGCTGCGCGTCGAAGGGGAGTGACGGTGCCGCCCGCGGGCGCGCGCACGGTGCACGTGCGCGTCCCCGCGACCAGCGCCAACCTCGGCCCCGGCTTCGACACGCTCGGCCTGGCGCTCAGCGTGTACGACGAGCTCGAGGTCACGGCGCTGGCGCCGGGCGAGCTCGAGATCGAGGTCACCGGCCCGGGCTCGGACGAGATCCCGCGGGACGAGTCGCACCTGATCGTCCGCACGATCCGCTACTGCTACGAGTCCGTCGGCCGGTCCGCGCCGGGCCTGCGCCTCGTCGCGCGCAACGGCATCCCGCACGGCAAGGGCATGGGATCGTCGGGAGCGGCCGTCACCGCGGGCGTGCTCGCGGCCAAGGGCCTGCTCGAGGGCGAGGCGGTGCTCACCGAGAACGACCTGCTGCGCCTGGCGACCGAGCTCGAGGGGCACCCGGACAACGTGGCGCCCGCCCTGTTCGGCGGCCTCACGATCGCGTGGACCGAGAACGGCGTGCCGCAGCACAAGAAGCTGCTGGTGCACCGCGGCGTCGCGCCGGTCGTCTTCGTGCCGGACCACACCATGTCGACCTCGAAGGCGCGCAGCGTGCTGGCGACCGAGGTGTCGCGCGAGGACGCGGTGTTCAACGTGTCGCGCTCCGCGCTGCTGATCGCCGCCCTGACGCAGAGCCCGGATCTGCTCCTGTCGGCCACCGAGGACAAGCTCCACCAGGAGAAGCGCGCGCAGGCGATGCCCGAGACGTTCGCGCTCGTCGGCGCCCTGCGCGAGCGCGGCTTCGCGGCCGTCGTGTCGGGCGCCGGGCCGAGCGTCCTGGTGCTCGCGGACGGGCCTGGGCGCCGCCTCGAGGCCGCCGCGGTGGTCGAGGAGGTCGCCGGCGGATCGTGGCAGGCGCTCATGCTCGCCGTCGACTTCAAGGGCGGCACCGTGTCGCCCGCGGCGGAGTGACGCCGTCGCCGGATGTGAGGATGGAGACCCACCCGTGACTTCCCCCGAGCCGAGGAGTGCCGTGCAGTACATCTCCACCCGCGGCGGCGGCGAGCCGCTGTCCTTCGGCGAGGTGCTCCTCGAGGGCCTCGCGCGCGACGGCGGGCTCGCGGTCCCCGCGCAGATGCCGCGCGTCGACGGCGAGACCCTGGACCGCTGGCGCGCGCTCACCTACCCGCAGCTCGCGACCGAGGTGCTGGCGCTGTTCGCGACCGACATCCCGCGCGAGGACCTCGCGCGGATGACCGCCGCGGCGTACGCGCCGTTCCCGGCGGAGGTCGTGCCGCTGCGCCCGATCGGCGACGGGCTGACGCTCGTCGGCCTCTCAGAAGGCCCCACGCTCGCGTTCAAGGACATGGCCATGCAGTTCCTGGGCCAGGTCCTCGAGTACGCGCTCGAGCGCAACGGCTCGGTGCTCAACGTGCTGGGCGCCACGTCGGGCGACACGGGCTCGGCCGCCGAGCACGCGCTGCGCGGCAAGGAGCGCATCGCGGTCTTCATGCTGTCGCCGCAGGGCCGGATGAGCGCGTTCCAGCGGGCGCAGATGTTCTCGCTGGACGACGCGAACATCCACAACATCGCGATCGACGGCGTGTTCGACGACTGCCAGAACCTGGTCAAGCAGCTCGCGGGCGACATCGAGTTCAAGCGCGCGCAGAACCTCGGCGCCGTCAACTCGATCAACCTCGCGCGCATCACGGCGCAGGTCGTCTACTACTTCTGGGCGTGGCTGCGCGCGACGGACGCCGGCGGCCCCGCCGAGGTGTCGTTCACGGTGCCGTCCGGCAACTTCGGCAACATCCTGTCGGGCCTGTACGCGAAGCTGATGGGGCTGCCGATCCGCCGCCTCGTGCTCGCGACCAACGAGAACAACGTGCTCGACGAGTTCTTCCGCACGGGCGTGTACCGCCCGCGCAGCGCCGCCGAGACCCTGGCGACGTCGAGCCCGTCGATGGACATCTCGAAGGCCTCGAATCTCGAGCGCTTCATCTTCGAGCTGTTCGGCCGCGACGCCGAGCTCGTGGTGCAGGCCTGGAACGAGCTCGACGAGCAGGGCTTCTTCGACGCCTCGGCCGACCAGCCGCGCTTCGCGGAGGAGTTCGGCCTCGTCAGCGGCACCTCGACGCATGCGGACCGGATCGACACGATCCGCTCGGTGCACGCGAGCGCGGGCGAGATCATCGACCCGCACACGGCCGACGGCGTGAAGGTCGCGCGCGAGCACGTCGAGCCCGGCGTGCCGATGCTCGTGCTCGAGACCGCGAAGCCGCAGAAGTTCGCCGAGACCATCCGCGAGGCGCTCGGCGTCGAGCTCGAGTACACGGACGAGCTGCGGGCCATGCTGGACGCACCCCAGCACGTGACCGAGATGGCGGACGACGCGCAGGCCCTGCGCGCGTTCATCGAGGCCGCCGCCCTGAAGGGGTGATACAGTGAACGACATCACGGCGGGTGCCGCTCGGCACACTTCTTGACCGTCGTTTCGCAATCTGCGAAGCCCCGCACAGGTCCCCGACCAGCTCCCTGAGTCCGCTCACCGAGCGCCTGGGCGACCGGCGCGTGTCGTGGCGCGTGCCGCGATTCATCCCGTACGTGCGATCGGGCATCATCACCACGTTCCATACAGAGGAGTACTCGTGGAGTCCATCTCCGAGACCCAGACGGATGCCGCCGCCGTGAGCGACGAGCAGGCAGCCGAGACCACCTCGCCCGCGGGCGAGACCACGCAGGACGCGTCGCAGGACGCCATCCAGGACGCGGCCGTCGAGGCGCCGGCCGAGGACGCCGCGGAGGAGGAGCCGACGGAGGCTCCCGCCGAGGACGCCCCCGCCGAGGAGCCCGCGGCCGAGGAGCCGGCCGCCGAGGAGCCGATCGTGCCCGTGAAGGCCGCGCCGCGCAAGCGCGCGCCCCGCCGCGCCAAGTCGACCGACGTCGCGCCCGCCGAGGCCGAGACGGCCGAGGCGCCCGCCGCCGACGCGACCGAGGCCCCGGCCGAGGACGCGCCCGCCGAGAAGCCCAAGCGCGCGCCGCGCAAGCGCACCCCCAAGGCCGCGCCGGCCGAGCCCGCCGCCGAGAGCGCGCCGGCCGAGCCGGCCGAGGCGTCCGCCCCGCAGGCCGAGACCGCGGCTCCCGCCGAGGGCGCCGAGCAGGCGCCCGAGGGCGGCGACCAGGCCGCCGCGCAGGACGCGGGTCAGCACGCCGGCGGCCAGGAGAACGCGGGCCAGGAGAACGCGGGCCAGGAGAACGCGGGCCAGGAGAACGCGGGCCAGGAGGGCACGGGCCAGGAGGGCACCGGACGTCGCAGCCGCAGCCGCAGCCGCAGCCGCAACCGCAACAAGGGCGACCGCGCCGAGGGCGCCCAGGACGGCCAGAACGGCCAGGCCGGCCAGAGCCAGCGCGGCCAGCAGCCGCAGGCGCAGCAGGCCCAGGACGCCGACGACGACGCCCAGGGCGGTCGCGGCGGACGCAGCGCGCGCAGCAAGCGCCGCGGCGGCGGCCAGCCGGCTGACGAGTTCGAGACCGAGATCACCGAGGACGACGTCCTGATCCCGATCGCGGGCATCCTGGACGTGCTCGACAACTACGCGTTCGTGCGCACCACGGGCTACCTCCCCGGCCAGCAGGACGTCTACGTCTCGCTGGGCCAGGTCAAGAAGTACAACCTGCGCAAGGGCGACGCGGTCGTCGGCGCCATCAAGCAGCCCCGCGAGGGCGAGCAGCAGGGCCGCCAGAAGTACAACGCGCTCGTCAAGGTCGACTCGGTCAACGGCCTGTCGGTCGAGGACGCCGCGAACCGCGTCGAGTTCTCGAAGCTCACGCCGCTGTACCCCCAGGAGCGCCTGCGCCTGGAGACCGCGCACGAGAAGCTGACGCAGCGGATCATCGACCTGGTCGCCCCGATCGGCAAGGGCCAGCGCGGCCTGATCGTCGCGCCCCCGAAGGCCGGCAAGACCATCGTGCTGCAGCAGATCGCCAACGCGATCGCGCAGAACAACCCGGAGGCCCACCTCATGGTCGTGCTCGTGGACGAGCGCCCCGAGGAGGTCACGGACATGCAGCGCACGGTCAAGGGCGAGGTCATCGCCTCGACCTTCGACCGCCCGGCCGAGGACCACACCACGGTCGCCGAGCTCGCGATCGAGCGCGCCAAGCGCCTGGTCGAGCTCGGCCGCGACGTGGTCGTGCTGCTCGACTCGATCACGCGCCTGGGCCGCGCCTACAACGTGTCGGCCCCGACCTCGGGCCGCGTGCTCTCGGGCGGCGTGGACGCGTCGGCGCTGTACCCGCCCAAGCGCTTCTTCGGCGCCGCGCGCAACATCGAGAACGGCGGCTCGCTGACCATCCTGGCGACCGCGCTGGTCGAGACCGGATCCAAGATGGACGAGGTCATCTTCGAGGAGTTCAAGGGCACCGGCAACATGGAGCTGCGCCTGTCGCGCCAGCTCGCCGACAAGCGCATCTTCCCGGCGGTCGACATCAACGCGTCGTCCACGCGCCGCGAGGAGATGCTGCTGAGCCCCGACGAGGTCAAGATCACCTGGAAGCTGCGCCGCGCCCTCGCGGGTCTGTCGCCGGAGCAGGCGCTCGCGACCATCCTCGACAAGCTCAAGGAGACGCAGTCGAACGTGGAGTTCCTCGTGCAGATGCAGAAGAACATCCCGGCGGCCGGCGGACGCTCCTCGGGCCACGAGAACGACATCCGCTGACCGGATGTTCGAGTCCGTCGATGCGCTGATCGACGAGCACCGGCGGGTGCAGGAGGAGCTCTCCGACCCCGCCGTGCACGCCGACGCCGCGCGCGCCAAGCGGGTCAACCGGCGCTACGCCGAGCTGAGCCGCATCGTCGCCGCGCACGAGGCGTGGACCGCCGCGGGGGACGACCTCGCGGCGGCCCGCGAGCTCGCGCGCGAGGACGAGGCGTTCGCCGCCGAGGTCCCCGCGCTCGAGGAGAAGCTGGCCCAGGCGCAGGAGCGCCTGCGTCGCCTGCTGATCCCGCGCGACCCGGACGACGCCCGCGACGTGATCATGGAGATCAAGGCGGGTGAGGGCGGCGCGGAGTCGGCGCTCTTCGCCGCCGACCTCCTGCGCATGTACATGCAGTACGCCGCGTCGAAGGGCTGGAAGACCGAGCTGCTCGAGCGCATCGAGTCGGACCTGGGCGGCTACAAGGACGTCCAGATCGCGATCAAGGGCTCGTCGTCCGACCCCGCGCAGGGGGTCTGGGCGCACCTGAAGTACGAGGGCGGCGTGCACCGCGTGCAGCGCGTGCCCGCGACCGAGTCGCAGGGGCGCATCCACACGTCGACGACCGGCGTGCTGGTGTTCCCCGAGGTGGACGAGCCCGAGGAGATCCACATCGACCCCAACGACCTGAAGATCGACGTCTTCCGGTCGTCGGGCCCGGGCGGGCAGTCGGTCAACACGACCGACTCGGCCGTGCGGATCACGCACGTGCCCACGGGCATCGTGGTGTCGATGCAGAACGAGAAGTCGCAGCTGCAGAATCGCGAGGCCGCGCTGCGCGTGCTCCGCGCGCGCCTGCTGGCGCGGCAGCAGGAGGAGCTGGACGCCGCCGCGGCGGATGCGCGCAAGTCGCAGATCCGCGGCATGGACCGCTCGGAGCGCATCCGCACCTACAACTTCCCCGAGAACCGCATCGCGGACCACCGGACCGGCTACAAGGCGTACAACCTCGACCAGGTGATGGACGGCGCGCTCGAGCCCGTCGTCCAGTCGTGCATCGAGGCGGACGAGGCCGAGCGCCTCGCCGCGCTCGGCGACGGGGCGTAGGGCCGGATCACCACCCCGGCGGGCGGGGGAGCGGACCGCGCGCCCGCTCCAGCTGGCTCGCCAGCCGCAGGATGGTCGCCTCGCCGCCCGGCCGGCCGACGAGCTGCACGCTCACCGGATGCCCGTCGGGCGTCGTCTCGACGGGCACCGTCACGGCGGGCAGGCCCGCGACGTTGACGAAGCTGCTGTACGGCGCGTACTCGCACTGGCGCGCGAAGCTGAGCTCCGGGTCGTCCTGCGCGAACCAGCCGATGGGGCGCGGGGGCAGCCCGAGCGCCGGGGTCAGCACGGCGTCGAAGCCCGCGAACGCCTCGATCGTGCGACGTTCGAACGCGGCCGCCGCCGCGAGCGCGCCCAGCAGGCGCTCGGCGGACAGCGCACGGCCCTCGCGGGCGAGCCATGCCGTGATCGGCTCGAGCTCATCGAGGCGCTCGTCCGGCACCGGGATGCGCGCGGCGGACGCGCGCCACAGCGTCATGAACATGTCTGCGTAGCCCTCGGGCCGCCACGCGGCGTCCTCGAGCTCGTGGCCCGCGCCGGACAGCACGCGGGCCGCGTGCGCGAAGGCCTCGCGGGCGCCCGCGTCGAGCCGGATGTCCAGCGACTCGTCCCAGGGCGAGACCGTGGTCATCCCGATCCGCAGCCGCCCCGCGGGCGCGCGGAGGGCGTCCGCGAAGGGCCCCTCGCCAGGCGCGCGCGTCGCGTAGGGGAGCGGCCCGGCGGTCAGGGCGTCGAGCAGCAGGGCGGCGTCGTCCACCGTGCGGGCGATCGGGCCGGCCACCGCGAGGCCGCCGGGGGAGTCGAGGCCCGATCCCGCCGGCACGCGCCCGCGCGACGGCTTGAGTCCCACGACGCCCACCGTCGCGGACGGGATCCGGATGGAGCCGCCGCCGTCCGACGCGGGCGCGGCGGGCAGCAGCCCGGCGGCGACCGCCACGGCCGCGCCGCCGCTGGAGCCGCCCGCGCCGTTCGCCGGATCCCACGGATCGCGCGCCGGCGGGCCGATGCGGGTCTCGGTGAAGCCCGTCAGCCCGAACTCCGGCGTCGCGGTCTTGCCGAGGCTCACGGCGCCGGCGTCGTCGAGCGCCAGCGCGAGCGGATCCGAGCGGGCGGGCACGTCGTGCGCGGACCACCGCGAGCCGTAGCGCGTGGGCACGCCCGCGCGTGCGGTGAGGTCCTTGTCGGCGAGCGGCACGCCCCACAGCGGCGGCGCGTCGGCCGGCGGACGCCCGAGCGACGCGGCGCGGCGCAGGGCCGCGTCCGCCGCCACCTCGGCGAACGCGCCCAGGTCGCGGCGCGCCTCGATCCGCGCCAGGAAGTGCCCGGCGGCCTCGGCGGGCGTCACGTCGCCGCGTCGCAGCGCGGCGGCGAGCCCCCGCAGGCCGAGCTCGTGCAACGCGGTCATGGCACCGGGCCGATCAGATGACGTACTCGGGGGCCATCATGACGCGGCGCGTGTCCTCGCCCGCGCCGCGCGGGCGCGCCTTCGCGGGGATGCCGACCACGATGCTGTCGGCGGGGGCGTCCTTCGTGACGACGGCGTTGGCGCCCACGGCGCTGCGCGCGCCGATCGTGACGGGGCCGAGCACCTTGGCCCCCGCGCCGACCGCCACGCCGTCCTCCAGCGTGGGGTGGCGCTTGCCCTGGGTCAGCGACGTGCCGCCGAGCGTGACGCCGTGGTAGAGCATGACGTCGTCGCCGATCTCGGCCGTCTCGCCGATCACGACGCCCATGCCGTGGTCGATGAAGAAGCGCCGCCCGATGCGGGCGCCCGGGTGGATCTCGACGCCCGTGAGCCAGCGCGTGAGCTGCGACCCGGCGCGGGCGACGAACCGCCATCCGCGCGTCCACAGCCAGTGGTTGACGCGATGGGCCCACACCGCGTGGAGACCCGGATACAGCGCCACGATCTCGAGGAAGCCGCGCGCCGCCGGATCACGGCGACGCGCGGCTGCGACATCCTCGCGGATGTTCAATCCCATGGGCTCGAGCCTATCGGCGGCGGAGCGGCGCTCAGTCCTCGCGCAGGTCCTCGAACAGCGCGGTCGAGATGTAGCGCTCGCCCGTGTCCGGCACGATCACGACGACCTTCTTGCCGGCGTTCTCGGGGCGCTTGGCGATCTCGGTCGCCGCCCAGACCGCGGCGCCCGCCGAGATGCCGGCCAGGATGCCCTCGCCGGCGGCCAGCGCGCGGGACGTCGCGATGGCGTCCTCGAACTCGACGCCCACGACCTCGTCGTAGATCTCGGTGTCGAGGATCGGCGGCACGAAGTTCGGGCCGATGCCCTGGATCTTCGCGGGGCCGGGGGTGCCCGTCGACAGCAGCGGCGAGGCGGTCGGCTCGACCGCGACGACCTGGACGTCCGGCTTCTTGGCCTTGAGCGCCTGGCCGACGCCCGTGATCGTGCCGCCGGTGCCGACGCCCGCGACGAAGATGTCGACTTCGCCGTCGGTGTCGTTCCAGATCTCCTCGGCCGTGGTGCGGCGGTGGATCTCGGGGTTCGCGGCGTTCGCGAACTGCTTGGCCAGGACCGCGCCCGGCGTCTCGGCGACGATGCGCTCCGCCTCGGCGAGCGCGGCCTTCATGCCGCCCGCGGGGTCGGTCAGCACCAGCTCGGCGCCGAACGCCTTGAGCAGGACGCGGCGCTCCTTCGACATCGATGCGGGCATCGTGAGGATGACCTTGTAGCCGCGGGCCGCGCCGATCAGCGCGAGGGCGATGCCCGTGTTGCCGCTCGTCGACTCGACGATCGTGCCGCCCGGCTTCAGCTCGCCCGACTCCTCGGCGGCGTTCACGATCGCGATGCCGAGGCGGTCCTTGACCGACGATCCGGGGTTGAAGTACTCGAGCTTCGCGAGCACTTCGGCACCCGCGCCCTCGGCGACGCGGTTCAGGCGCACGAGCGGCGTGTTCCCGAAGGCGGTGGTGATGTCGGCGTGGATGCCAGGCATGGCGGTTCTCCTCGGTGTGCGGGATGCGGTCTGCGGTGCTGCCGGGCGGACGGGGCGCCGCCAGGCATCAGCGTAGGGTCCCTGCCCGCTCCGGGGCGCGCGCGTGTGACGCATTGTGAAGCCGGATGCGCATTCCGCCGCCGGCATGCCCGCACCCCGGGCCCCATCGCGGCCCGGGAATCCCGCGGCGATTAGGCTGGAACCCCATGACCGCCCTCTCCGCCGCGCCGGGCCTGCGCGATGCGCTCCGCGCGGCTGCGACCCGCCTCGCGGACGCCGGCGTGCCCGACCCCGAGGTCGACGCCGAGCTGCTGCTCGCGCACCTGCGGGGCCAGAGCCGCGGCGAGGTGCAGGCAGCGACGATCCGCGGCGACGAGCTGACGACGGCCGAGAGCCACGCGTACGAGGAGCTGATCGCCCGCCGCGCGGCCCGCGAGCCGCTGCAGCACATCACGGGCGTCGCGTACTTCCGGCACCTGGAGCTGGCGGTCGGCCCCGGCGTCTTCGTGCCGCGGCCCGAGACCGAGTCGGTCGCGCAGTTCGCGATCGACGCCCTCCGCGCCGTGCCGGTCACGGCGGACGGCGAGGGGCCGATCGGCGTGGATCTCGGCACCGGCAGCGGCGCGATCGCGATCGCGATGGCCACCGAGGTCCCGCACGCGCGCATCCACGCCGCCGAGAACTCGCCCTATGCGTTCGTCTGGACGAGGGAGAACGTCGCCCGCTCGGGCGCGACGAACCTCCGGCTCGCGTTCGCCGACCTGGCGGTCGCGTTCCCGGAGCTCGACGGCACGGTCGACGTCGTGGTCTCCAACCCGCCGTACGTGCCCGACGACGCGATCCCGCGCGACCCCGAGGTGCGCCTGCACGACCCCGAGGCGGCGCTCTACGGCGGCCCCGACGGCCTCGACGTCGTGCGCGAGCTGAGCCGCGTCGGCATGCGCCTGCTGCGCCCCGGCGGCACGCTGATCATCGAGCACGGCGAGCTGCAGGGCCGCGCGATCCGCGACCTCCTCACGGCCGACGGCTGGCGCGCCGCCGCCACCCACCCCGACCTCACCCACCGCGACCGCACCACCACCGCCCTCCGCCCCTGACGCCCCTCGGTCGTTGAGCGACGAGCGCCAGCGAGGAGTCGAAACGTGGCCGCGCCCTCCCCAGCCGGCCGGGACGTCCGGTCTCGTTTCGACTCCGGCGCTGGCGCGCCTCCGCTCAACGACCAGGGGGTGGCGTCACGGCTTCGACTCGCTCCGCTCGCTCAGCCCGTTTCGACTCCGCTTCGCTCCGCTCAACGACCGACACTGAGCCCGGACATCTACGGTCGTGCGAGCGAAGCGAGCGTGCCGCGAAGCGGCCGAACCGCAGCGCGAAGCGCTGCCGAACGGAGCGCAGCGACGTTCCTCGCTCGCAAGGGTGCCGCTTGCGGCCCCGCGGCGTGCGATCGCTTCTGAAGAGAACGGCGAAGCGACAGAGCATCGATCGCGAGTCCCGGCGCGAAGCGTCGGGCGAACGATCGATCAGGACTCTCTACTATGTAAACGATGTCCTCCCCTCTCTTCGACTGCCGGGACGAGGCGCAGCTGCTGACCGGCATGCGTCAGGCGCGCCAGGCGATCGCCCGCGGCCATGTCGTCGTCATGCCCACCGACACCGTGTACGGCGTCGCGGCCGACGCGTTCAGCCCCGCGGCCGTGCAGCGCCTGCTGGATGCGAAGGGCCGCGGCCGTCAGCAGCCGCCGCCGGTGCTGGTGTCGGGGATCGACGCGATGCGTGCGCTGGTGGAGCAGGTGCCCGAGCCCGTCGAACGGCTCGTGGAGCGGTTCTGGCCGGGCGGCCTGACGGTCGTGCTGCCCGCGCAGCCGTCGCTGTCGTGGGACCTGGGGGAGACCAAGGGCACCGTCGCGGTGCGGATGCCGGACCACCGGATCGCGCTGGAGCTGCTGAGCGAGACGGGCCCCCTGGCCGTGTCGAGCGCGAACCTCACGGGACAGCCCGCGGCCGTCACGGGCGACGACGCCCGCGCCATGCTCGGCGACAGCGTCGCGGTGTACCTGGACGACGGCCCGTCGCGCACGGGCGTGGCGTCCACGATCGTCGACGCGACGTCGCTGGTCGGCGCGCACGAGGGCGACGCCGAGCCGCGCGTGCGCATCCTGCGCGACGGCGCGGTCTCGCGCGAGGAGCTCGCCGAGGTCCTGGGCGACCTGCTCGAGCTGCCCGAGCACGAGCCGCATGCGGGGCCCGACGACCGGCCGGGCGCGTGAGGCAGTACCTCTTCACGATCCTGCTGACGGCGGCGCTCACGACGGCGCTCGCCTGGGCGGTGTGGCGCCTGAGCATGCGCTTCAAGCTCTATCCGGGCATCCGCGACCGCGACGTGCACAAGACGCCGACGCCGCGGCTCGGGGGAGTGGCGATGTTCCTCGGGATCGTCGCCGCGATCGCGGTGTCGTCCGCGAACCCGTTCTTCCAGCTGTTCTGGGCCGAGCCGGAGAAGGTGCTGTCCATCCTGGGCGCCATCCTCCTGATCGCGCTCGTGGGCGTGGCCGACGATCTGTGGGACCTCGACTGGGCGATCAAGCTCGGGGCCCAGTTCCTGGCCGCCGGCATCATCGCGGTCGGGGGAGGGCTGCAGATCTACGCCCTGCCGATCGGCGGGATGACGCTGTGGTCCGGGTGGGTGAGCATCGCGCTGACGATGTTCTCGATCGTGGTCGTCATGAACGCGGTGAACTTCATCGACGGGCTGGACGGCCTGGTCGCGGGCGTCTGCCTCATCGCCAACGGCGTGTTCTTCGCGTACTCGTACATCCTGACGCGCGACATCTCGACGTCGAACTCGAGCCTCGCGACGTTCATCGCGGCCGTGCTGATCGGGGCGTGCCTCGGGTTCCTGCCGCTGAACTGGAAGCCCGCCAAGCTGTTCATGGGCGACTCGGGCGCGCTCGTGCTCGGCCTGCTGATGGCCACCAGCGCGATCGCGGTGACCGAGCTGCCGCCGTCCCTGCTGGACCCGGACGACGGCATCGCGCGCTCGCAGCTGCTGGGTGCGTTCCTGCCCATCCTGCTGCCGATCGTGGTCGTGCTGCTGCCGCTGGCCGACTTCGGCCTCGCGGTGATCCGGCGCATGCGCGCCGGCCGGTCGCCGTTCGCGCCCGACCGCAAGCACCTGCACCACCGCATGCTGGACCTCGGCCACACCGACCGCGACGCGGTCCTGATCTTCTACGCGTGGACCGCGATCATCTCGCTCGCGTTCCTGCTGATGTACCTCGCGACGCGCGAGGACTGGTTCGGCTCGTACTGGCTCGGCGTCGTGTTCGGCGTGATCGGCGTCGCGGCCTGCCTCGTGCTCACCTTCCTTCCCACGCGGCGCTCGGCGCCCGCCCCCCAGGAGGCCTGAATGACCACCCCGGATCGCCCGCAGCCGCCCATCTCGAGCACGCCCGTGCTGCGCACCGCGCTCGTGTGGGGCGGCGTCGCGACGCTCGTGATCGCCGCGGTCGGCGGCGCCATCGGCTTCGCGGTCGCGGGCGTCGACGGCATGCTGAGCGCCTTCGCCGGCGCCGCGATCGCCGCGCTGTTCATGCTGCTCACGGCCGTCAGCATCCTGGTCGCCAACCGGTGGTTCGGCGACGCGCTGTACGTGCCGATCTTCTTCGGCATCGTGCTGGGCGGCTGGCTGTTGAAGCTGGTGCTGTTCATCGTCGCCCTGATGCTCCTGCGCGGCCAGCCGTGGATCGAGCCGGTCGTGTTCTTCGTGGCCCTCGTGGTGAGCGTGATCGCGTCGCTGGCCGTCGACGGCATCGCGATGCTGCGCTCGCGCGAGCCGTACGTGGACGTGTCCCTGCCCGGGGCCCCGAAGGACGAGGATCCGAAGTTCGACGCGTCGTAGAAGCCGTCGATTCTTTGATAGGCTGACTGACGTTCCTGCCGAGTTCCCGCGGATGCCGATGGTGACATGGGGCCCGTGCAGATGACGACTTCCTGCCCTCCCCGGTCCTCGCACCGGAGCTATGAAGCCGGAGCCACACGTTGACTCAAGCCGCGATGCTGATCGTCTCTGCCGAAGAGACCGAAGGCGCGTTCCACCCGCCGTCGATCCTCGACTTCTTCCCTCCGGCGATCTTCCAGATCGGCTCGTTCGAGTTCACGCGCATCAACGCGGCCCAGCTGCTCGCCACCGCGGTCCTGGTGATCCTGCTCCTCGTCGGCACGCGCAACATGAAGGTCGTGCCGGGCCGCCTGCAGAGCGTCGTCGAGATGGGCCTGGACTTCGTCCGCGTCAACATCGCGCACGACATCCTCGGTCGCAAGGACGGCAACCGCTTCCTGCCGCTGCTGACGACGATGTTCTTCATGATCCTGTTCATGAACCTGACGGGCATCGTCCCCGGCATCAACATCGCCGGCACGAGCGTGATCGCGGTCCCGCTGCTGCTCGCCGTGATCTCGTACGTCACGTTCATCTACGCGGGCATCAAGAAGAGCCCCGGCGGCTTCTTCAAGAACGCGCTGTTCCCGTCGGGCGTCCCGGCCGCGCTGTACATCATCGTGACGCCGCTCGAGTTCCTGTCGACCTTCATCATCCGCCCCGTCACGCTGACGCTGCGACTCCTGATGAACATGATCGTCGGCCACCTCATGCTCGTCCTGTTCTTCTCGGCGACGCACTTCTTCTTCTTCACCGCGGGTGGATGGTGGACGCCTCTCGGCGTCGGCACCCTCGCCTTCGGTCTCGCCTTCACCCTGTTCGAGGTCCTGGTGGCTTTCCTCCAGGCCTACGTCTTCACGATCCTCACCGCGGTCTACATCCAGCTCGCGGTTGCGGAAGAGCACTGACGGTCCGCCACACGGCGCACCGCCTAACCGAAAGGAAAACCCCGTGGACGCTACTACGGTTCTCGCCAACGTGTACGGCTCGATCGCGACGGTCGGCTATGGTCTCGCCGCCATCGGCCCGGCCATCGGCGTGGGCATCGTCGTCGGCAAGACCATCGAGTCGGTTGCGCGTCAGCCCGAGCTCGCCGGTCGTCTGCAGGTTCTGATGTGGATCGGCATCGCCTTCACCGAGGCCCTCGCGTTCATCGGCATCGCGACCGGCTTCATCTTCGGCTACGCCGCCCAGTAACACTCGCTGCTGACACGTAAGGAGACAGGATGCTGAACGCTCTTGTCACGGTCGCCGCGGAGGAGACGCCGAACCCGCTCCTGCCGGCGTGGTACGACATCATCTGGTCGGCGCTCTGCTTCCTCGTCATCCTCTTCGTGGTGTGGAAGGTGGCCCTGCCGCGCCTGACGGCCATGCTCGACCAGCGTTCGGCGGCCATCGAGGGCAACATCGCGAAGGCCGACGAGGCCCAGCGTCAGGCCGAGGCCGCCCTCGAGGAGTACACGAAGCAGCTCGCCGAGGCCCGCAAGGAGGCCGGCGACATCCGCGAGGCCGCCCGCGAGGACGGCAAGCGGATCGTCGCCGAGGCCAAGGCCAACGCGGCCGCGGAGGCCGAGCGCATCATCGCCACCGCGCACACGCAGATCGAGGCCGAGCGCCAGACGGCTCTCGTCACGCTGCGCAGCGAGGTGGGCGCGCTCGCGATCGACCTCGCCGGCAACGTCATCGGCGAGACGCTGACGGACGACCAGAAGGCCGCCGCCGTGGTGGACCGCTTCCTGGCCGACCTCGAGGCGTCCGAGAAGGCGGCCAAGTAATGGGCAGCGCGACCACTCAGGCGCTCGCGGCGCAGGCCCAGGCACTGGGCACCGCGACGGTCGACCTCGACACGGCTCGCGAGCTGTTCGCGGCCGCCCGTGCCGTCGCCGGCTCGCGCGCCCTGAGCGGCGCGCTCGCCGACCCGACCGCGGCTCCCGAGGCCCGCAGCGCGCTCGTCGCGCGCGTGTTCGGCTCGCTGTCGCCGACCGCGCAGTCGCTCCTCGCGACGACCGCCGCCCAGCGGTGGTCGTCGCAGGACGAGCTGCTCGACGGTCTCGAGGAGCTCGCCATACGGGCGGCCGCCAAGGCCGACCACGGCGACCTCGAGGGCGAGCTGTTCCGCGTCTCCCGCATCGTCGCGGAGAACCCCGAGCTCGAGCTCGCGCTGGGCAGCCGCCTGGGCGACGGCGCGGCGAAGGGCGACCTGATGAAGACGCTCCTCGGCGGCCGCGCCGGCGAGGGCACCACGCTGGTCGTCTCGTCGCTCGTGCAGCAGCCGCGCAACCGCCGCGTCCGCGCGATCCTGTCGCGCGCGATCCGCATCGTGGCCGCGCAGCGCGGCCGCACGGTCGCGACGGTCACCACGGCGACCCCGCTCACCGAGGCGCAGACCCAGCGTCTGGCCACCGCGCTCTCGCGCACGTACGGCGGCGAGGTGACGATCAGCGCGATCGTCGACCCCTCGGTCGTCGGCGGCGTGCGCGTGCAGATCGCGGACGACGTCATCGACGGCAGCATCGCGTCGCGTCTCGCGGACGTGCGCCAGAAGCTCGCCGGCTGACCCTCCACACTTGCCGCCCCGGCGGAATCGCTTTTGGGGATCGCGGATCCCACAACCTGAAGGAAGACAATGGCAGACATCACGATCAGCCCCGACGTCATCCGTGACGCGCTGAAGGACTTCGTCGCCGCCTACGAGCCCACCGGCGACGCGGCGACCGAGGTCGGCACCGTCACCGACGCGGCCGACGGCATCGCCCACGTCGAGGGCCTGCCGGGCGTCATGGCCAACGAGCTCGTGCGCTTCGGCGACGGCACGCTCGGCCTCGCCCAGAACCTGGACGAGCACGAGATCGGCGTCGTCGTCCTCGGCGAGTTCGCCGGCATCGAGGAGGGCCAGCAGGTCACCCGCACGGGCGAGGTCCTCTCGGTCCCCGTGGGCGAGGGCTACCTCGGCCGCGTGGTCGACCCGCTCGGCAACCCGATCGACGGCCTCGGCGAGATCACCGGCATCGAGGGCCGCCGCGCCCTCGAGCTGCAGGCGCCCGGCGTCATGCAGCGCAAGTCGGTGCACGAGCCGATGCAGACGGGCATCAAGGCGATCGACGCCATGATCCCGGTCGGCCGCGGCCAGCGCCAGCTGATCATCGGCGACCGCCAGACCGGCAAGACCGCGATCGCGATCGACACGATCATCAACCAGAAGGCGAACTGGGAGTCGGGCGACCCGACCAAGCAGGTCCGCTGCATCTACGTCGCGATCGGCCAGAAGGGCTCGACCATCGCCTCGGTGAAGGGCGCCCTCGAGGAGGCCGGCGCGATGGAGTACACCACCATCGTCGCGGCCCCCGCGTCGGACCCGGCGGGCTTCAAGTACCTGGCCCCGTACACCGGCTCGGCCATCGGCCAGCACTGGATGTACGACGGCAAGCACGTCCTGATCGTGTTCGACGACCTGTCGAAGCAGGCCGAGGCCTACCGTGCCGTGTCGCTGCTCCTCCGCCGCCCGCCGGGCCGCGAGGCGTACCCCGGTGACGTCTTCTACCTGCACTCGCGCCTGCTCGAGCGCTGCGCGAAGCTGTCGGACGACATGGGCGCCGGCTCGATGACGGGTCTGCCGATCATCGAGACCAAGGCCAACGACGTGTCGGCCTACATCCCGACCAACGTGATCTCGATCACCGACGGCCAGATCTTCCTGCAGTCCGACCTGTTCAACGCGAACCAGCGTCCCGCGGTCGACGTGGGCATCTCGGTCTCGCGAGTCGGCGGCGACGCGCAGCTGAAGCACATCAAGAAGGTCTCGGGCACGCTCAAGCTCGAGCTCGCCCAGTACCGCTCGCTGGAGGCGTTCGCGATGTTCGCGTCCGACCTCGACGCGGCCTCGCGCCGTCAGCTCGCCCGCGGTGCGCGCCTGACCGAGCTGCTCAAGCAGCCGCAGTACTCGCCGTACCCCGCCGAGGAGCAGGTCGTCTCGATCTGGGCCGGCACGAACGGCAAGCTCGACACGATCGAGGTCGAGGACGTGCTGCGCTTCGAGCGCGAGCTGCTCGACCACCTGCGCCGCAACACGACCATCCTCGACACGCTCCGCGACAGCGGCCAGCTGTCGGACGACACGGTCGCGGAGATGGACAAGGCGATCGACGCGTTCCTGCTCGAGTTCCAGGGCGGCAAGGGCGTTCCCCTCACGGCCCCGGGCCACGAGGAGCACCAGGCGGCCGACGCCGCCGACGTCGACCAGGAGAAGATCGTCAAGGGCCGCCGGGCGTAAGCCCCGCGGAGAAGACGCATCATGGGAGCAAAGCTCAGGGAGTACAAGCAGAAGATCTCTTCTGCTCAGACGACCAAGAAGATCACGAAGGCGATGGAGCTCATCGCGGCTTCGCGCATCCAGAAGGCGCTGGCGCGTGTGAACGCGTCCAGCCCCTTCTCCCGCGCGGTGACGCGTGCGGTCTCCGCGGTCGCCACGCACACCGACATCGACCACCCGCTCACGCGGGAGCCGGAGTCGGTCAAGCGCTCGGCGATCGTCATCCTCAGCTCGGACCGCGGCCTGGCCGGCGCGTTCAACTCGCAGGTCATCCGCGAGGGGCTGGAGCTGGCGGAGCTGCTGCGCTCGCAGGGCAAGGACGTCGCGTTCTACCTGTTCGGCCGCAAGGCCGTCGGCTACTTCCAGTTCCGCCACATCGCGGCGGAGGCCGAGTGGGTGGGCGACGCCGACGTGCCGCGCTTCGAGACCGCCGAGCAGATGGCCGACGTGCTGCTGGAGGCGTACGAGAAGGACGCGTCCGAGGGCGGCGTGGACGAGATCCACATCGTCTACAACCGCTTCGTCAGCATGATGACCCAGGAGGCGGACCAGGTGCGCCTGCTCCCGCTCGCGGTCGTCGAGGGCGACGCGACGGCCGAGGCGAGCAGCGAGGTCTACCCGCTGTACGAGTTCGAGCCCGACGCGACCGCCGTGCTCGACAAGCTCCTGCCTGTCTACATCCAGAGCCGCATCTTCAACGCCCTCCTGCAGTCGGCCGCCGCCAAGCAGGCCGCGACGCAGAAGGCGATGAAGTCGGCCAGCGACAACGCCGACAAGCTCATCACCGACTACACCCGCCTGCGCAACAACGCGCGTCAGGCCGAGATCACGCAGCAGATCGCCGAGATCGTCGGCGGTGCCGACGCCCTGGCGTCCTGAGCTGGAACCCAGAAGAGGAAAGACGAAAAATGACTGCCACTGAGACCGCGGTCGTCGGACGGGTCGCCCGCGTCACGGGTCCCGTCGTCGACATCGAGTTCCCGCACGACGCGATCCCCGAGGTCTACAACGCGCTCAAGACGACGATCGTCATCGGCGAGCAGGCCACCGAGATCACGCTCGAGGTCGCCCAGCACCTCGGCGACGACATGGTGCGCGCCATCTCGCTGAAGCCGACCGACGGCATGGTCCGCGGCCAGGAGGTGCGCGACACCGGCGCCCCCATCTCGGTGCCCGTGGGCGACGTCACCAAGGGCAAGGTCTTCAACGTCACGGGCGATGTGCTGAACCTGCCCGACGGCGAGACCATCGAGGTGACCGAGCGCTGGCCCATCCACCGCAAGGCCCCGAACTTCGACCAGCTCGAGTCGAAGACCCAGATGTTCGAGACGGGCATCAAGGTCATCGACCTGCTCACCCCGTACGTGCAGGGTGGCAAGATCGGCCTCTTCGGCGGCGCGGGCGTCGGCAAGACCGTCCTCATCCAGGAGATGATCCAGCGCGTCGCGCAGGACCACGGCGGTGTGTCGGTGTTCGCCGGCGTCGGCGAGCGCACGCGTGAGGGCAACGACCTCATCCACGAGATGGAGGACGCGGGCGTCTTCGACAAGACCGCCCTCGTGTTCGGTCAGATGGACGAGCCGCCGGGGACGCGTCTGCGCGTCGCCCTGTCGGCCCTGACGATGGCGGAGTACTTCCGCGACGTGCAGAAGCAGGACGTGCTGCTCTTCATCGACAACATCTTCCGCTTCACGCAGGCGGGCTCCGAGGTGTCGACCCTGCTGGGCCGCATGCCCTCGGCCGTGGGCTACCAGCCCAACCTCGCGGACGAGATGGGTGTGCTCCAGGAGCGCATCACCTCGACGCGCGGCCACTCGATCACCTCGCTGCAGGCGATCTACGTGCCGGCCGACGACTACACCGACCCGGCCCCCGCGACCACGTTCGCGCACCTCGACGCCACGACCGAGCTCTCGCGTGAGATCGCGTCGAAGGGTCTGTACCCGGCCGTCGACCCGCTGACGTCGACCAGCCGCATCCTGGACCCGCGCTACATCGGCGAGGACCACTACCGCGTGGCCACCGCCGTGAAGCAGATCCTGCAGAAGAACAAGGAGCTGCAGGAGATCATCGCGATCCTCGGTGTCGACGAGCTCTCGGAAGAGGACAAGATCGTCGTCGCCCGCGCGCGCCGCATCCAGCAGTTCCTCTCGCAGAACACCTACATGGCGAAGAAGTTCACGGGTGTCGAGGGCTCGACCGTGCCGATCAAGGAGACCATCGAGTCGTTCGACGCGATCGTCAAGGGCGAGTTCGACCACGTCGCCGAGCAGGCGTTCTTCAACGTCGGCGGCATCAGCGACGTCGAGGCCAAGTGGGCGCAGATCCAGAAGGAGAACGGCTGAGCATGGGCCTTCAGGTCACCCTGGTCTCCGCCGAGGCGGAGGTCTGGACGGGCGAGGCGAACCTCGTGGTCGCCAAGACCACGGAGGGTGAGATCGGCTTCATGCAGGGTCACGAGCCGGTGCTCGCGATCCTGGGCGACGGCCAGGTGCGCATCACCCAGGAGGACGGCACCAAGGTGATCGCGGACGCTCGCGACGGCTTCGTGTCGATGGAGAACAACCGCCTCACGATCGTCGCGGGTCACGCGACGCTGAGCTCCTGACCACGATCCTCCTGCCCCCTTCGGAGACGAAGCGGGCAGGCGGATCGGACGCGCCACTCGCTTACGACGGCCTCGCGCTGCCGGTGCTCGCACCGCGGCGCGAGGCCGTCGTCGCGTCCGTCGTGGCGCTGTCCGCCGATCCGGACCTCGCCGCGCGCGTGCTGAAGCTCTCGCCCCGCCAGCTCGGGGAGATCCAGGTGAACGCCGCGCTGCGCACCGCGCCGACCATGTCCGCCGTGGACCGCTACACCGGCGTGCTGTTCGACGCGCTGGACGCCGCGACCCTGGGCGCGGAGGCGCGCGCCTGGCTGGGCGAGCGCGCGCTGATCCAGACCGCGCTGCTCGGCCCGGTGGGCGCGCTCGACGCCATCCCGTCGTACCGGCTCGCGGCCGGCGCCTCGCTGCCCGGGGTGCCGCCGCTGCGACGGCACTGGGCCCCGGCCGTGGCCGAGGCGTTCGTCGGCCTGCGCGGTCTCGTGATCGATCTGCGCTCCGAGGCCTACGCGGCGCTCGGGCCGGTGCCCGCCGGCGTCGCGAGCACCTACGTGCGGGTCGTGGCGGAGGGGGCGGACGGCACCGTGCGCGCCCTGAACCACTTCAACAAGAAGGCCAAGGGGCTGCTGACCCGGCGGCTCGCGCAGACCCGCCCGGCGCTGTCGGACGTGGGCGATCTCGTGGCGTGGGCCGCGACGGAGGGACTCGTGATCCGGCCCGGCGCGCGGGCGGGCGAGGTCGAGCTGGTCGGCGAGGGCTGATCGCCCGATCGCGCGCGCCTCTGTTCAGCAAGCACTCAGGATCGCTAACCTGGAGCCGCGGCGGAACGCCGCACGCAGACCTCCAGGAGGACGCATGAATTCCTACGACGACGGCGCCTTCGCCGCCGCGCTGCTGGCCATGACGGGCCTGATGATCCTCTTCGCCATCGTCATCTACGTCCTGACCTCGTTCTTCATGATGAAGATCTTCCAGAAGGCCGGGGTGCAGGGCGCGTGGCGCGCCTGGGTGCCGGTCTACAACATGATGGTCTTCTTCAAGCTCGGCGACCTCAGCCCGTGGCTGGTGCTCTACGGCTTCGGCGGCGCGATCCTGCTCAGCTGGATCGGCATCGGCTACCTGTTCAGCCTGGCCCTCGCGGTGTTCTCGGCCATCGCCGCCTACCGCATCGGCCTGAAGCTGCAGAAGGAGGCGTGGTGGGTCGTCCTCTACGTGCTCCTCTCGATCGTCTGGCTCGGCATCCTCGCGTTCGACAGGTCGCGCTGGAACCAGGCGGTGCCGCCGGCTCCGTGGGCGGGCAACGCCTTCCTCGGCGACAACACCCAGTGGGACGGCGTGCCGACGCAGACCGCCGCGGTCGCGCCCGGCTACGGCCAGGCGGGTTACGGTCAGCCCGGCTACGGTCAGCCGCCGGCGCCGCAGGGACACCCGCAGCCCGGATATCCCGCGCAGCCCGGCCAGGCGCCCACTCCGCCCGTGCAGGGCGGCGCGGTCCCGCCGGTGCCGCCGCCCGCGCCCGGCACCACGCCGCCGCGCGGCGACGAGCCGCCGGCCGGAACCACGCCTCCGGCCCCGCCGCAGCCCTGACGCGCATCGCGAACGGCCCCGCCCCGATCCCTCGGAGCGGGGCCGTTCCGCGTCGGTTAGCGTGGGGGCATGAGCGTGGCGATGCGTCGGGTCGGTCGATCGGGTCTGCTGGTGTCGGAGGTCGGCCTCGGCTGCAACAACTTCGGCCGGAAGGGGACCGCCACCGAGTCGCTGGAGGGCACGCGCCGGGTGCTGGACGCCGCGATCGAGCACGGCGTGGTGTTCCTCGACACCGCGGACATCTACGGCGGCGAGGGCGTGAGCGAGTCGCTCATGGGCGAGGCGCTGCGCGGCCGGCGCGACCGGGTCGTGCTCGCGACGAAGTTCGGCCACTACGCGCGGGACATGGGCTTCGGGCCCGCCGCCGGCGCCAAGGGCTCGCGCGCGTACGTCAGGCGCGCGGTCGAGGCGTCGCTGTCGCGGCTGCAGACCGACTGGATCGATCTGTACCAGCTGCACACGCCGGATCCGGAGACCCCGATCGAGGAGACGCTCGACGCGCTGGACGACCTCGTGCGCGAGGGGAAGATCCGCTACTACGGCCACTCCAACCTCGTCGGCTGGCAGATCGCGGAGGCCGAGCTGACGGCACGCGCGCGCGTCCGCTCGGGGTTCATCTCCTCGCAGAACCAGTTCTCGCTTCTCGAGCGCGACGCCGAGCGCGAGGTGCTGCCGGCCGTGCGCCGCTACGGGCTCGGGTTCTTCCCGTACTTCCCGCTCTACAACGGGCTGCTGACGGGCAAGTTCACGCGCGAGGGCGGACCGGCGGGGAGCCGCATCATGTCGCAGCGGCCGCACCTCTGGCGCGACGCGCCGTGGGACGTGCTGGAGGCGTATCAGGCGTTCTGCGACGCGCGCGACATCACCATGCTCGAGGCGACCTACGGCTGGCTCCTCGCGCAGGAGGGCGTCGCGAGCGTGATCGCGGGTGCAACGTCGCCCGAGCAGGTCGCGGCCAACGCCGCCGCGGGCGGCGCCTGGCGCCCGACCCCCGAGGAGCTCGTGGTGCTCGACGGGCTGTTCCCGGGGCCTCCCGTCCCCGTGATCTGACCCGCATCCGCGCCGCTCACCGGGCCGTCGCGGCGCGGCGCGTCGGCGGGCTGCCGATAGGATGTGAGAGCCCGTGACGGACCGGCCCTGCACCCTGGGGTCGGCGCCGCCGCCCGATATCGGAGGTCCATGCCCGTGTCCGACGCCCCGACGACGGCGCAGTCGCAGACGGTCACGCTGCCCACCGGCGACGACGCCGTCCTGACGTGGGCCGGGGTCACGCACCGCGGCCGCAAGCGCGACATCAACCAGGACGCCCTGCTCACGGCGTTCCCGCTGTTCGTCGTCGCCGACGGCATGGGCGGCCACATCGGGGGCGAGATCGCCAGCGCGAGTACGGTCGACCGCCTCCAGCGCATGGTGGGCAAGGGCCCGGTCTCGCCCGAGCGCATCGAGAAGGCGCTGATCAAGGCCGTCCGCGACATCGGCGACCACCCCGAGACGACCGACGAGGGCACCGGCACGACCGTGACGGGCGTGTATCTCGACATCACCGACGACCAGGCGACCTGGGTCGCGCTGAACATCGGCGACTCCCGCGTCTACCTGCTGCGCGACGACGCGCTCGCGCAGGTCACGACCGACCACTCGCTCGTCCAGGAGCTCGTCGCGGCGGGGCGCCTCAGCCCCGAGGAGGCCGAGAACCACCCGTACGGCAACGTGATCACGCGCGCGGTGGGGCCGAGCGAGGGCGCCGTGCCCGACTACGTGCGCCTCGACGTGCGCGACGGGGACCGGTTCGTCATCTGCTCGGACGGGCTCACCAAGGAGCTCACGGACTACGGCATCCTCCACTTCCTGCGCCGCCACCCGGAGCCCGAGGCCGCGGCCGACGCCATGCTGGAGGCCGCGCTCGAGAACGGCGGGCGCGACAACATCACGATCGTGGTGCTGAACGTGTCCGTTCCGGGTCAGGTCCGCACGGAGGACGCCGACGAGGTCGACACCCTCGAGCTGCCGGAGACCGACCCGCACCACACGTTCGACCCGCCCGCCGAGGCGGCGGACGACTCGTCCACAGGCGGCGACTCGGGCCGGTAGTCCCCGGTCGGGGTTCCCCGGCGGGCTCCGGGGCGCGGGAGACGCTGGACTGGGCGCATGCCCGCAGCGCTCGACGAGCCCATCGCCCTTCCCACGCCGGAGCCGCCGCCGCGGCGCGGCCCGCTGCCGATCGTCGCGTCGGTCGTGCCGGTGGTCGCGTCCGTCGCGATCTGGGCCGTCACGGGGTCGCTGCTCGCACTGTGCTTCGCGGCGCTCGGTCCGCTGATGGCGGCGGCGTCGCTCGTCGACGGCGCGCGCAGCTCGCGGCGCCGGCGGCGTGAGGCGCAACGGGAACGGGACGCGGCGCTGCGCCGGGCGCGAGAGCAGGTCGCGCGGCGGCACGACGCCGAGCGGGCCACGCGGTGGCGGGAGAGGCCCGACGTCGCGGCGCTCCTGAAGGACGCGCGGCGGCAGTGGCGCAGCGGGGGCGATGAGCTCGTGGTCGGCCGCGGACGGGTGCCGAGCGTCGTGCGGGTCGCGGTCGGCGAGGACGACGCGGAAGGGCGGGAGCTGCGGCGGCGTGCCGCGCAGCTGTCGGACGCTCCCGTCACGGTGCCGCTGCGCGCCGGCGTCGCGGTGCAGGGCGATCCGGTGACCACGCGCGCGATCGCCCGCGCGCTCGTGCTGCAGCTGTGCCTGGCGCACCCGTCGGGCGCGGCCGCGCTCGTGGCGGCGCCCGAGCGCGAGGCTGCGTGGGCCCGGGGGCTGCCGCACTGGCGGCCGGATGCGCGCGACGGGCTGCGGATCGCGCTCGCGGACGAGGACGCGCTCGCCCCTCCCGCGGACGTGGTGATCGCGGTCGTCGCGCCCGGCGGCGAGGTGCCGCCCGCGTGCGGCGCGCTGCTCGAGGCCGAGGAGGTGCCGCGGGCCCGGCTGAACTGGGCGGGGCAGGCCGTTCCCGTGGGCGCGGAGGCCGTGTCTCTGGCTCAGGCCGAGGCGATCGCGCGGCAGCTGGCGGCGCGGGCACCCGCCATCGAGCGCCCCGGCGCGACTGCCGGCACTGTGCCGCTCGGGGAGCTGCTCGCGGGCGCGGACGAGCGCTCGGGGGCGCTGGGCGCCGTGATCGGCCTGGAGGGCGCGGAGCCCGCGCACGTCGACCTGGTGGCGGACGGCCCGCACGCCGTCGTGGTCGGCATGACCGGGAGCGGGAAGAGCGAGCTGCTCGTGACGTGGGTGGTGTCCCTCGCGGCGGGCCTGCCGCCGGAGCGCGTGCAGTTCCTGCTGGCGGACTTCAAGGGCGGCACGGCGTTCGCGCCGCTCGCGGCGCTGCCTCACGTGACGGGGGTGATCACCGACCTCGACGGCGGCGGGGCGCGGCGCGCGGTCGAGAGCCTCCGGGCCGAGTTGCGCGCGCGCGAGGCCGCGCTCGCGGCGGCGGGCGCACGCGACGTGTCCGACCCGCGCGTGGAGCTGCCTCGGCTCGTGATCGTCGTGGACGAGTTCGCCGCCATGCTGCAGGAGCATCCCGATCTGCACGCCGTGTTCGCCGACATCGCCGCGCGGGGGCGGGCGCTCGGGCTGCATCTGGTGCTCGGCACCCAGCGCGCCGGCGGGGTGCTGCGGGACGCGCTGGTCGCCAACAGCCCGCTGCGGATCGCCCTGCGCGTCGCGGAGGCCTCCGAGAGCCGCGCGCTGCTCGGCACCGACGACGCCTCGGCGCTGCCGGGCGGTGCGGAGGGGCGAGGGCTCGCGTGGATCCGCCGGGCGGGAGACGCGGGCCCGCGGCTCACCCGCATCGCGCTGACCGCGCCGGGCGACGTCGCCGACGCGGCCGCCCGCTTCGCCGGCCGGCCGCGGCGCCCGGGGCCGTGGCTGCCGCCGCTGCCGACCCGTCTCACGGTCGCCGAGGCCGTCGCGCTCGTGGGCGAGCCGCCCGCGGGGGCCATCCTGCTGGGCGTCGCCGACGAGCCCGCGCGCCAGCGCCACGCGGCCGTGCTGCTGCGCCCCGGGGTCGACCGGGGGCTCGTGGTGGTCGGCGCGGGCGGATCCGGGCGGTCCGGCGTGGCCGGTCTGGTCGTGGCGGCGCGCCCCGACGCCGTGGTCGTGCCGCGTGACGCCGAGGCGGCGTGGGACGCGCTGGAGCGCGCGGAACGGCAAGGCCCCGAGCTGATCGTGGTCGACGACGTCGACGCGCTGCTCGCGCGGTTCCCCGCCGACTACGCCCACGCGGTCGCCGAGCGGCTCGAGGCGCTGGTGCGCGACGCGGGGGACAGCGGTACCACGGTCCTGCTCACGGCCGCGCGGCTCACCGGCGCGGTGCAGCGGTTCGCCGACCTGCTGCCGCGGCGCGCGCTGCTCGCGCTGCCGAGCCGGGCCGAGCACGCGGCCGCAGGCGGGACGGCCGACACCTTCGACCCCGCCCGCCCTCCCGGGCGGGCCGTGCTCGATGGGCTCGAGGTGCAGTTCGCGCTCGCGGAACTGCGCGTCGCGCCGCCCGCGGACGAGTCGCCGCGCTGGACGCCCGAGGGTCCCGTCACGGGCATGGTGCTGCGCGCGGCCCGGCGCCGCGGCGAGCAGCTCGCGGCCGCGTGGCCGGCCGGAGTGCGGGTGCTGCCGCTCGACGACCTGCCCCCGGGCGCGCGGCTGGCCGGGCTGCACGGGACGGGGGAGCGGCTGGTCCTCGTGGGCGACGGCGATGCATGGCAGCGCCAGTGGTCGCTTCTGCAGGACGTGCGGGGCGCGGCGCCGTTCGTGGTGGGTGCGGACTGCGCGCCCGAGCTGCGCAGCGTGACGGGCGAGCGCGAGCTGCCTCCCTACGCCCGCACGCGGGCATCCCGCGCCTGGCTCGTGCACGACGGCCACCCGCCCGAGCGCATCGTCCTGCCGTGACGGGTGCCGGGTGCCGCGAGACAAGGACGACTCCGCGAGGCGAGGACATCCGCGGCCGGATCCTCCTC
Source organism: Microbacterium lacusdiani (assembly GCF_054779895.1). Lineage (NCBI taxonomy): Bacteria > Bacillati > Actinomycetota > Actinomycetes > Micrococcales > Microbacteriaceae > Microbacterium > Microbacterium lacusdiani. Next base: position 79,143 of record NZ_BAAGXJ010000007.1, read on the forward strand.
GTCTCGCGGAATCGTCCTCGTGCCGGCGCGCGCCGTCGGCTATCGTGCGGATGTGCTCCCCTCGCTCGTCGCCCTGTGGTCGTTCGCGCTCGTGGTCGCGCTCCTCACCATCACGCCCGGACTGGACACCGCCCTCGTGCTCCGGACGGCCGCCGTCTCCGGACGCGGGCGCGCATGGGGCGTGCTGACGGGCATCCAGTTCGGGGTGCTCGCCTGGGGTGTGCTCGCCGCGGCGGGCATCAGCGCCGTCCTGCTCGCCTCCGAGGTGGCCTACACCGTGCTGCGGATCGCGGGCGCCGCGTATGTGATCTGGCTGGGCCTGCGGTTGCTCTGGAGTGCGATCCGCGGGGCGCACGGGCCGGACGAGGCCGTGGCGTCGCGCGACGACTCGTTCCTCGCGGGGCTGCGCCAGGGACTGGTCACCAACATGCTCAACCCGAAGGTCGGGGCCTTCTACATCGCGCTGCTGCCGCAGTTCATCCCGGCCGACGCTCCGCAGCTCGCCTGGGGCGCGTCGCTCGCCGGCGTGCACGTGCTGCTCGGCACCGTGTGGCTGGGGGCGCTGCTGCTGCTCGCGCGCCGTGTGGGACCCTGGCTGCGACGCCCACGTGTCACCCGCATCGTCGACGCGGTCGCGGGCACGGCGATCGTCGCCTTCGGCGTGCGCCTCGCCGCCGAGGGCACCCACCGCTGACCCGCCCGCGTGAGCGCGCATGCACACCCCGCATCGCCTTCGCGAGGAGATCCCGAGTTCTCCGGTCCGATCTGCGCGCAAGGGACCCTGAGAACGCGGGATACCCGTCCGACGCGCGACGCGAGAAGTCGGCGCGCCGGCGGTCAGACGGTGGCGCGGATGCGGCCGACCTCGCGGCCGCCGCCCTCGACCCGGTACATCGGGTGCGCGGCCGCGTCGACCACGTCGCCCGACGTCAGCGCGCCGACCTGAGCGAGCAGCGTGAGCGCGACGAGCGACGCCGCCCGCAGGGAGCCGTCGAGCATCTTCAGCGCGACCGTGGTGCCGTCGGGGGCGACCATGACCTGCACGCCCTCGGCGCCCAGCTTCGAGAACACGCCGAACTTCTCGATCGCGAACGTGTCCGACCGGCCGGGCCCGTCGATCGCCCACGGGTTCTCGCGCACGGTGCGCACCAGCGCGCCCGCGACGCGGTGGAGCGCGAACGGCGACCGCTCCGAGGACGTCCCGACGCGGTGGATGCCGCGCGCGAGGGCGGTCAGCGGCAGCGCGTGGACGGGGGCGCCGCACCCGTCGATCACGGTGGCGGGGATCTTCTCGCCCGTCAGCCGCTCGACCACCTCGCGGATGTGCAGCTGCAGCGGGTGCACCGGGTCGAGGTAGCCGTTCACGTCCCATCCGGTCGCGACGCACGCTGCGAGCATCGCGGCGTGCTTGCCGGAGCAGTTGTGCCGCACGCGGGCCTTGTCGGCGTGATCGCGGACCATGGCGTCGCGCGTGGCGACGTCCGAGGGCCAGCTCGCCGGGCACGCCAGGTGGTCCTCCGTGAGGCCCGACGCCGCGAGCATCTCGCGCACCACCGCGACGTGGCGGTCGGTGCCCGCGTGGCTCGCGGTCGAGAGGGCCATCCGCTCGCCCGCGAGCTCGGCGCCCGCCGTGAGGCACGCCACGGCCTGCAGCGGCTTGAGCGAGGACCGGGGCAGGATCAGCGCATCCGGGTTCCCCAGGCTCGCGACGATCTCACCGCTCGGCGCGAGCACGATCGCCGAGCCCGCATGCCGGGACTCCACGAATCCATTGCGCTCCACGACCGCGAGCTCGACGGAATCCTGCACGCTGAAAGTCTCGGACATCTACTTAGAATCTCACGCCCGTCGATCGGCTCGGGCACCGCAAGCGGTGCCGCTCGCCGCTCGACCACTGTCGCTGACGCTCCAGTGAGGCGTGAGGGCGCGCTTCGCGCGCGGGCCGCATCCGCGGCATGCTCGCTTCGCTCGCACGACGGTGGGGCGCCGTGCTCCGGTACGCGGCGGGGGTCAGCCGACCGTGACCGTGGCCTCGTGGCGGACCGGGAAGTTGACCGAGCGCGCGATGAAGCACCAGCCGTGAGCGGTCTCGTGCGCCGCCTCCGCCGCCTCGATCATGGAGGCGTCGGCGACCGTCACGCGCGGGCGCAGCACGACCTCCGCGAACTGGCCGCCGCTGGCGCCGTCCTCGACCATGAGCCCGGTCGCCTCGTCGACGTACGAGGTGACGACCACCCCGGCGACCACGCACGCGTGCAGGTAGGACAGGAGGTGGCACTCCGACAGGGCCGCGATCAGCATGTCCTCGGGGTTCCACCGCTCCGGATCGCCGCGGAACGGCTTGTCCGAGGAGGCGAGGAGCGCGGGCTTGCCGTCGACCTCGATCGTCACGTCGCGCGAGTACTCGCGGTACCCGGAGGTCCCCGAACCGAGGTTGCCGGTCCAGGTGGCGGTGAGCGCGTAGCGGTGTTCGCGATGCATGCCGCCAGTCTCGCACCGCGACGGGAACTACCGTCGTTCGTGCGGGAGCGCGCGCTTGATCTTCTCGATCGGCGTCTGCGCGGGCGACTCGTTGTACGCGTCCGCGAGCTCCTGGCCCGACAGGGCGTGGATGGCCGTCATGATCTCGTCCGTCGCCGTGCGGCGCGCGCGGCCCGAGGTCGCGGGCCCGTGGTGGGAGAGGTCGAGCGGCTCGCCGAAGCGGATCGTGACGCGCTCGCGCATCGACGGGAACTTCGAGCCGACCGGCATGACCTTGTCGGTCCCGATCAGGCCCACCGGCACGACCGGCGCGCCGGTCTGCAGGGCGAGGAACGCGACGCCCGTACGGCCCTTGTAGAGCCGGCCGTCCAGCGAGCGCGTCCCCTCGGGGTACAGCGCGACCGCGGCCCCCGTCTCGAGGATCTGCCGCTGCTGCTCGAGCGCGTCGAGAGCCGCCTGCCCCGCGCCGCGGCGCACGGGGATGGCGCCGACCGCGGTGAACAGCACCTTCGAGAGCCAGCCCTTGAAGCCGGTGCCCTCGAAGTAGCTCGACTTCGCCAGGAAGTGCACGGGCCGCGGCGCCGCGGCGACGGGGATGGCGATCGAGTCGATGAACGAGAGATGGTTGCTGGCGAAGATCACGGCGCCTTCGCGCGGGATGTTCGAGCGTCCCTCGACGTGCGGGCGGTAGAGGGCGCGCGCCAGGGGAGCGAGCGCCATGCGGCCGAACGTGTAGAACCAGCCGGGCTGGTGCGGGGCCTCGGTCTCGTCGGTTCCGGGTGCCGGCGACTCCTGAGAGGTCATCCGAAGAGCGTAACGCGGGATCCATGCCCGCCGCGGAATGATCCCCGGGCAGCTCTCGCACGATCTGCTCAGGCGGTTCGTAACCGGAATGGGACAAGATGGGATGAATCCCCAACGAACGAGGTATCTCCGTGCGTCTTCGCTCCACCGCCCTCCTGTCCACCCTCGCGGTCACCGCGATCGCGCTCGTCGGCTGCTCCGGCGAGCCGGCCCCCGAGTCCTCGCCGAGCGCCTCCGCCGCCGGCGACCTGTGCGGCGCCGCGGTCGGATCGGGAGCCGCGTCGGAGGCCGTGACGGTCGAGGGCGAGCCCGGCGAGGCGTCGACCGCGACGTTCGAGAAGCCGCTCGAGATCACCGAGCTGCAGAGCACGGTCGTGGCCGAGGGCGAGGGCGAGCCCATCGAGGCCGGCCAGCTCATCGAATACGCGATGTCGGCGTACGACGCCACGACAGGCGAGGAGCTCGGCGTGATCGGCTACGAGGAGGGCCAGCTGCTGCCGCAGCAGATCACGCCCGAGAGCGTGTTCGCCCAGATCCTCGGTTGCGCCACGGTCGGCACGCGCGTCGTGAGCACCTTCCCGGCGTCGCAGGGGCAGGACGGCAGCGAGGTCCCCGGCCAGGTCTACGTGTTCGACCTCACGGGCGTCACGCCGTCGGCCGCGTGGGGCGACCCGCAGGAGCCCGTCGAGGGCGAGCCCACGGTCGAGCTCGCCGACGACGGCGAGCCCACCATCACGCTCCCCGACGCGGAGGCACCCAGCGAGACCCAGGTCAGCGAGCTCAAGGTCGGCGACGGCGACACGGTCGAGTCGGGCGATCAGGTGCTCGTCCAGTACACGGGCGTGAAGTGGTCCGACGGCAGCGTGTTCGACTCGAGCTGGGTGAACGGCGCCCCGACGGCGTTCGTCACGAACCAGGTCGTGCCGGGCTTCACCAAGGCGCTCGAGGGCCAGACGGTCGGCTCGCAGGTGCTCGTCACGATGCCGCCGGCCGACGGCTACGGGTCGTCCGAGGGCCACGAGCTGCAGGACGAGACGCTGACGTTCGTGGTCGACATCCTCGCGACCCAGCACCCCGCCCCGGCGCAGTGAGGCGCGCGCAGGCATGACCGCGTCCCCGGCCGCAGCGCGCCGCGTCGTCATCCTCGGATCCACGGGGTCCATCGGCACGCAGGCCCTCGACGTGATCCGCGCCAACCCGGAGCGGTTCGTCGTCGTGGGCCTGTCGGCCGGCTCGAACGCCGAGGCCATGGCCGCCCAGGCGCGCGAGTTCGGCGTCGAGCACACGGCGCTGGGCGCCGCCGAGGCCGAGCAGCTCGTGCGCTCGGTCGACGCGGACGTGGTCGTCAACGGGATCACCGGCTCGGTCGGCCTCGGCCCGACGCTCGCGGCGCTCGAGACCGGGCGCACGCTCGCGCTGGCGAACAAGGAGTCGCTCATCGTGGGCGGCGACCTGGTCAAGCGCGTCGCTCGGCCGGGGCAGATCGTGCCCGTCGACTCCGAGCACTCGGCGCTGGCGCAGGCGCTGCGCTCGGGCACGGCGGACGAGGTGCGCCGGCTGGTGCTCACGGCGTCGGGCGGCCCCTTCCGAGGCCGCGATCGGGCGTCGCTCGCGGGTGTGACGCCCGCGGAGGCGCTCGCGCACCCGACGTGGGACATGGGCCGCATGGTCACCACGAACTCGGCCACGCTCGTCAACAAGGGCCTCGAGGTGATCGAGGCGCACCTGCTGTTCGACGTGCCCTTCGACCGGATCGACGTGGTCGTGCACCCGCAGTCGATCGTCCACTCGATGGTCGAGTTCGTCGACGGCTCGACGATCGCGCAGGCGTCGCCGCCCGACATGCGGCTGCCGATCTCGCTCGGGCTGGACTGGCCGCACCGCGTGCCCGGCGTCGGTGCGCCGCTCGACTGGACCGCCGCCTCGGCGTGGACGTTCGAGCCGCTCGACGACGAGGCCTTCCCCGCCGTCGCCCTCGCCAAGCAGGTCGGCGAGGCGGGCCGCACGTATCCCGGCGTCTACAACGCGGCGAACGAGCAGGCCGTCGACGCCTTCCACGAGGGGCGCCTGCCGTTCCTCGGCATCGTCGACACCGTGCGCCGCGTGGTCGACGCGCACGACGCCCCCGCCGAGCTCACGCGCGAGTCGCTCGCGGAGGCCGAGGCCTGGGCCCGCGCCGAGGCCGACCGGATGATCTCGGGCTAGAGTTCCGCGCAACCGGCCTGCGACGCGCGCCAGCGCGGGGCGTGCGGGCGCTCATGCGCCCGCCACTCACGCCATCGATGGAGCGCCAGCGACAGCGCTGCAGACGCGAATGGCGCCCCGGAGGGGTGCCCGAGCGGATGCGGGGGCGTGAGAGTCAAGAACTGTAGGGGACCGGCCAGGCGGGCTCCGGCACCGGCCAGCCCGCGTCGCGCAGGGCGCGGCGGGCGAGCTCGCGGGCCGAGTACGGAGTGCGGACGCCGCGGATGTCGCGGTAGTCCTGGTGGCCGGGGCCCGCCCACAGGATGGCGTCGCCGGGACCGACGAGCGAGACGGCCTTCACGATCGCGGCCTCGGGCGGCGAGACCTCGTGGATCTCGTGATCCGGATCCGTCGCGCGGGCGCCCTCGAGCAGCATCGCCCGGATCGCGTCGGGGTCCTCGAACCGGGGGTGGTGGTCGGTGATGACCACGATGTCGCTGCCCTCGACCGCCGTGCGGCCCATGTCGAAGCGCTTGGTCTTGTCGCGGTCGCCGTCGGCGCCGAACAGCATCACCACCTTGCCCGGCGTGACGCGGCGCACGGCCGCGAGCGTCTTCTCGAACGCGTCGGGAGTGTGGCCGAAGTCGACGTACACGGCGGGGCCCTCGTCGCCCGAGACGCGCTGCGTCCGGCCGGGGAGGTACGCCCGGATGCCGCCGTCCCGCTCGAGGGCCTCGGCGATGCGCTCCCACGCATAGCCGGCCTCGAGCAGCATCACGATCGCGAGGCCGCCGTTCGAGGCCATGTGCGGCCCGATCACGGGCACCGACGTCGTGAGGGAGCGGCCGTCGCCGTGCGACAGGGTGAAGCGGGTGCCGCTCTGCGTCTCCTCGTCGATCGTCACGATCCACTCGGCCCGGGCGGCCCGGTCGGGGTCCGCCGCGATCGACGGCGTGGCGATCGTCACGACCGGGATCTCCGCCTTCGCGGCGATGTCGAACCCGGGCGTGGAGTCCAGCGACACGACCCCGCGGCGGGCGCGATCCGGCCGGAAGAACTGCAGCTTGGCCTCGAAGTACTCGGCCATGTCGGCGTAGTCGTCGAGGTGGTCGTGCGTGAGGTTCGTGAAGGACGCGACGTCGAACACGAGGCCGTCCACGCGGTGGCGGGTCAGCGCCTGCGCGCTCACCTCGACCGCGACGGCCTCCACGCTGCGCTCCCGCATCAGGGCCAGCAGCGCGTGGAACTCGGACGCCTCGGGCGTGGTCAGGCGGGAGACGATGACCTCGCCCGCGATGTGCCGCTCGGCCGTCGAGGAGAGGCCGGAGACGACGCCCATCTGCTGCAGGATGCCGTCCAGGATGTGCGTCACGGAGGTCTTGCCGTTCGTGCCGGTCGTGCCGAGCAGCAGCGGGAGGTCCGCATCCGTCGCGTAGACCCACGACGACAGCGCGCCGAGCGCGCCGCGGGGGTCGTCCACCACGACGATCGGAAGGCCGGACGCGGCGGCCATGTCGGCGCCCTCGGCGTCGGTCACGATCGCCGCGGCGCCCTTCTCGGCGGCCACCGGGGCGAACTCAGCGCCGTGGCGGTTCACGCCGCGGATCGCCACGAACGCCTCGCCCTCCCGCAGATCCGCGGTCGCGAGCGTGATGCCGCGGATCTCGATCCCGTCGAGCGATCCGCGCGTCTCGCGTCCGAAGCGATCGGCCAGCTCGGCGAGCGACCGGCGGGGCGGGTTCTCGGGACGCAGGACCGGAGGCAGGTTCGCAGGAGGGTTCGTCATGGCGTCTCCCAGTCTCGCACGCGCGCGCCGTCCACCCCGCTGTGACGCGGGCCGCGCGGCCCCGCGCCCGGCCGCCGCGCGGGGCCGGCCGGGCGCGGGGGAACGGGTCAGCCGCGGGCCGACCGGCGCCAGGCGAGGACCGACACGACCAGCGCCGCGATGCCCGCGGCCAGCCCGCCGGCTCCCAGCGCGACCGGGAGGGGATCCGATGCCGATGCGGCGGCGGCAGGCGCCTCCGCCCCGGCGGTGTGCGCGTGGTCGCCGCCCGCCGCCGCCGCGTCCAGCGTGACCGTCGGCGCGGGGCTGTCGAGCTCGTGCGGATCCTGGCCGTCCTCCGGGATCTCGGACCAGGACACGGCTCCCTCGCTGCACACCTGCTCGACCGGGAACGCGAGCGTGACAGGGGCGTCGTCGGCGTACTTCACGCCGAGCTCGACCGTGGCCCGCAGGTCGCTCGGGACGGGCTCGTCCGCCGTGTAGACCACGCGCGAGACGAGGCCGTCGGCCGCGTCGCGCTCGACGTCGATCGTCCAGCCGGGCTGCAGGGTCGGCGACACGGAGTCGAGCCCGTCGGGCACGTCGATCCGCAGGGCGGTGGTGGGGGATCCGTCGCAGCCGTGGCTGAACGCGAACGTCAGCACGTCGTAGCCGCCGGCGACCGCGGCGTCCGGCGTCACGGTGACGTGCGCGCTCGCGGCCAGCGGCGCGGCGAGCACGAGACCGGCGGCAAGCGCGCCGCCGGACGCGGCGATCAGCGATCGACGGAGCGGACGGCGGGTGGGGATGGACAGGGACATGGGTTCTCCTCGGAGGTTCCGCGCCGTGCGGGCGCACGGGCGCGCGACCGCGTCGCGGATCGGCCGCGGCGGTCGGATGGGTCGGTGACGGCGTGCGCCTGGAGCCCGGGAGGGCTCAGGCGCGCAGCGCCGCCGGGGGCCCGCGCCGGGAGACCGAGGAGAGGAGAGCGGGGAGGACGGCCGCGACGGCGGGCGCGGGCAGCGCACGCGGCAGCCGGGGCGCGGTGGGCGGCAGCGGGGCGGCGGCGCGCCGGAGCAGGGCCACGGCGCCGCGCGCGATCGCGCGCACCAGCCGCTCCCCGCGCCACAGCAGCGCCACGGTCACGAGCGCCGCGACCGCGTGCGCGACGTGCATGCCCGCCCCCTCCGGCGCGGGGGCGGACGCCGCGATCAGCGTGATGTGGTGCCCGTGTCGTTCGATGTGCGCGGACGCGCCCGTGCCCGAGGGTGAGCCGAGCAGCTGGAACACGCCGTGGAACGCGGCCTGGCTCACCAGCGCCGCGGCCGCGAGCCGCGACAGGCTCATGCGCGGGCCGGCCAGCGCGCCGGCCACCGGCGTGAGCAGCGCGATCATGGCCGCGACCAGCAGGAACGCGGGAGCCGGCCCGCCCACGACCGTGTGCGACGCGGCGGCCAGCAGGGTGGCGACCGACGACGCGGCGACGCCGCGGAGCGCGCGCTGCTGCCGGGCCGTCATGCCCTCGAATCTACCCGCGCACGGCATCCCCGCCCGCGGCGGTCGCGCCCCGGGGTTTCCGAGGATGCGGGGGCTAGCGTTGTGCGCGTGACTGTCGTGGCGTTCGTGATCGGCGTGCTCGTCGTCGTGGTGGGGCTGGCCGTGTCCATCGCGCTGCACGAGATCGGCCACCTCGTGCCGGCCAAGCGGTTCGGCGTGCGCGCCGGGCAGTACATGGTCGGCCTGGGCCCCGTGATCTGGTCGCGCCGCTTCGGCGAGACCGAGTACGGCGTCAAGCTCCTGCCGATCGGCGGCTACGTCTCGATGGCGGGGATGTACGCCCCGACGAGGCAGGGCGTGCGCGCCAGGGGGATGTTCGCGACGCTCGTGCAGGATGCGCGCGACGCCAACGCCGAGACGCTCCAGGGCGTCGACGACTCGCGCGCCTTCTACCGCCTGCCGGTGTGGAAGCGCATCGTCGTCATGCTGGGCGGGCCGGTCATGAACCTGATCCTCGCGGTCGTCCTGTTCTCGGTGCTCTACAGCGGCATCGGCCTGCAGCAGACCACGACCACGATCGACGCGGTGTCCGAGTGCGTGCAGCCCGCGGGCTCCGCGTCGGAGACGTGCGACGAGGACGATCCCGCCTCGCCCGCGCTCGCCGCGGGGCTGCGGCCCGGCGACCGGTTCGTGTCGCTGGACGGCACCGAGGTGTCGACGTTCGCGGAGGCGTCCGCGATCATCCAGGCCGCGCCCGATCGGCCCCTCCCCGTGGTCGTCGATCGCGCCGGCGAGCGCGTGGCGCTCACCCTGACCCCCGTGCTCGCGGAGCGTCAGATCGCGGGCGAGGACGGCGAGGTCACGACGCAGCGCGCCGGCTTCGCGGGGATCACCGCGGCCGTCGAGCGCGTGCGGCAGCCCATCTGGTCCGGGCCGCAGGCGACGTTCGAGACGGTCGGATCCGTGACCGGCATCATCCTGCAGCTGCCGCAGCGCCTGTGGGACACGGCCGTGGATCTGTTCACGGGCCAGGAGCGCGACCCGAACGGGCCGCTCAGCGTGGTCGGTGTCGGCCGCCTGGCCGGCGAGGTCGCCGCGACCGAGGCGCCCATCCTGGACCGCGTCTCGGCCATGGTGGGGCTGCTCGCCTCGGTCAACATCGCGCTGTTCGTGTTCAACCTGATCCCGCTGCTGCCGCTCGACGGCGGGCACGTCGCGATCGCGCTGTGGGACGGGCTCAAGCGCGCATGGGCGCGGCTGCGCGGCCGCCCCGAGCCGGCGCCGGTCGACGCGACGCGCCTCGTGCCCGTCACGCTGCTGGTGGTCGTGCTGATGGTCGGCATGGGCGCCCTGCTGTTCGCGGCCGACATCTTCAACCCCGTCCGCCTGATCGGCTGAGCGGGGCCGGACCCGTCGCCCCGCGGGTAGCGTGGAGGGGATGTCCGCTCCCGCCGCCTCCGCACCGGTCGTGACGACGCGGGGGCGTGCGCTGGGGTACCTGGCGCTGGTCGGCGCCACGCTCTCGTGGGCGGGCAACTACCTGCTGGGCGTGATCGCGGTCGCCGAGACCGACCCCGTGAGCCTCACGTGGCTGCGCTGGGTGCTCGCGGTCGTCCCGCTGTTCCTGATCGCGCAGCTCGTCGAGCGGCCCGACTGGCGCGCGCTGTTCCGCGCCTGGCCCCGGCTCGCGCTGCTCGGGGCGATCGGCGTCGCGGGCTACAACCTGCTGCTGTACGCCGCGCTCGGCACCGAGACGCCGTTCCAGCTCTCCCTGATCAACGCGTTCAATCCGGCTCTGATCGCCATCGCCGCCGTGGTCTTCCTCGGCGCGCGGCTGGGCTGGCGGGGGATCGGGGGCATCCTGCTCGCCTTCGCGGGCGTGCTCTGGATCATCTCGAGCGGGCGTCCGCTGGCGATCCTCGAGCACCCGCCGAAGGTCGGCAGCCTCATCATGGTCGGCGCGATCGTCGCGTGGACCGCGTACACGATCATCGGGCGCACGGGGCCGCGCCTCCCGCCCATCTCGGCCGTGGCGGTGCAGGGCCTGTGCGTCGCGATCGGCCTGACGCCGGTCGTCCTGATCCAGGGGCTCAGCCTGCCCGAGACCGCGGCGGGCGCGTGGTCGCTGGCGTACATCGCGGTGTTCCCGTCGATCGCGTCGTACGTGCTGTGGAACTACGCGCTGCAGCACGTGCCGCCCGCGCAGGCGGGCGTCTCGCTCAACTTGATCACGGTGTTCACCGCGATCGCGACGGTGCTGCTGGGCATGGCCGTGACCGCGCCGCAGATCGTCGGCGGCGTGCTCGTGCTGGCGGGCGTGGTGCTCGCGCAGGAGGCGCCGACACAACGCAGGACCTCCTGAGCGTCCCGGGCGTGTCGCGGACGGTCGACCGCGGAACTCCGCGGCCGACACGCCCGCCCGGCCTCCGAGGTCCTGCGTTGTGTCGGAGGAGCCGCGGCGTCAGCTGAGCGCGTGCGCCACGAGGCGCTCGAGCGTGCGCATGCCGTCGCGCGACAGGATCGACTCCAGGTGGCCCTGCACCGACGCGAAGCCGCGGCCGCGCAGCGCGTACACGTCGCCGGTCGCGGGCTCGGCCGCGACCTCCACGTCGCCGACCGCGCCGCAGCGGGTCTCGCTCGGCGTGAGCCGCGTGACGCCCGGCAGCACGCGCGCCGTGAACGTGTTGTAGAAGCCGATCGAGGCGGGCTCGCCGAACACGTCGACGGTCTTCTGCAGACCCTGGTGCGGGCTCGCGAGCGGTGCCAGCGGGATCCCGATCCGGTCGCTCAGGATCTGGTGGCTCAGGCACACCGCCAGCAGCGGCCTCCCGGCGTCCAGGCGGCGCGTCACGAGCTCCCGCATGCGGGCGATGCGCGGGTTCCCGGCGTCGCGGGGGTCGCCGGGGCCGGGGCCCGACACGACCAGCTCGGCCGCGTCCACGTCGGCGTCGGTGGCCTCGGACCAGTGCGCGATCCGCACGTCGAGGCCGAGGTGGCGCAGCTGGTGCGCCAGCATCGTGGTGAAGCGGTCCTCGGCGTCGATCACGAGCGCCGAGCGGCCCGCGAACGGACCGGGCGCCGAGCCCTGCGGCTCGAGCCAGAACGGCGCCAGGCGCGCGTTGCGCGACGCGAGCAGCTCGGCGATCCGCGGGTCCTCGGCCAGCGGACGGCGCGGCGCCGGCTCATCCGGGTCGTCGGCGTGGGCGCGCGGGACGGCGCCGATCGCGCCGAGCACGCCCGCGGCCTTGCCATGGGTCTCGTTCACCTCGCCGTACGGGTCGGAGTGGCGCACGAGCGTGGCGCCCGCGGGAACCCGCAGGCGCCCGTCGACCAGGTAGGCCGTGCGGATCAGGATGGGCGCGTCGAGGTCGTGCCCGCCGTCCGCGCGCGGCGTGAACAGCGCCGCGACGCCCGAGTAGTACCCGCGCGGCGTGCGCTCGTGCCGGCGGATGACCGCGCACGCGTTCTGCATGGGCGAGCCCGTGACCGTCGGGGCGAACATGGTCTCGCGCAGGATGTCCCGCGGGTCGAGCCGGCTGATGCCGCGCAGCATGTACTCGGTGTGCGTGAGCCGCGACATCTCCTTGAGGTGCGGTCCCGTGATCCGGCCGCCGTCGCTGCACACGGCGCTCATCATCTTGAGCTCCTCGTCGACCACCATGAAGAGCTCCTCGGTCTCCTTGGTGTCCGTGAGGAACGCCGCGAGCGTCTCGACGGTCGCGCCGCCCGCCGGATGCCGGAACGTCCCGGAGATCGGGTTCATCGTGACCGTGCTCGGCTCGCCCACGGCTCCCGCCACGGCCGTGATGTGCGCCTCGGGGCTCGCGCCCACCGCCACGTGGCCGGGCGTGACGATCGCGAACGTCCAGTACGCCCCGCGCTCGTGCTCGAGCAGCGCGCGGAACCAGGTCAGGGCGGCGACGCGCGGGTCGGCGTTCACGCCGGCCACGTAGTCGCGCCGGATGACGAAGTTGGCGCCCTCGCCGCGTCCGATCTCGTCGGAGATCACGCGACGCACGATGTCGGCGTACTCTTCGTCGGGGATGTCGAATCCGGCGTCCGTGAGCGGCACGGTCTCGGTCGGGAGGGCGCCCATCGCGTCGGCGAGCGGGATCCGCTCGTGCGTCTCGATGAGCAGGCAGCGCAGGGGAGCGCCGTCGTCGTGCGCCTCGAAGCCGCGCTCGCGCACCTGGCGGTACGGCACCATCGCGAGGACCTCGCGCGGCGTGCCGTCGGCGGCGTTCAGCGGGATGTCGGCGAGCAGATCCACGTCGGCGACGGGGCCGGTGAGCACCTCGACGGCGTCGACCGCGCCGGTGTCGCCGGCGCGCGCGATGAGCGCGAAGGACGCGTCGGGATCGTCGGCGAGGCGGCGGATCAGGTCGGCGGTGGCGGGCCCGGTCATGCGGGTTCTCCTCAGCGGTACGGCGGCCTGACATGCAGAAAGACCGCCTGGAGCGGCGGTCTGTTCTCGTGGTTCGCGAAAGCACCGCCTAGGAGGCGGGCCACCAGGTGGTGAGGTTCGCGGACATGCCGGAAACGTACCACAGCCCGCGCGGGGCGGTGCGCCGTCAGCGGTCCCGGGCGGGCGGGCGCTGCCGGATCCGGACCGCCGCCGCGGCGCACAGGATCACCACGATGCCGCCGAGCACGGTGGGCCACGTGAGCGCCTCGCCGAGGATGAGGGCGGCCCACGCGAGAGTGAGGACCGGCTGGGCGAGCTGCAGCTGGCTGACGCGGGTCATGGGCCCGATCGCCAGCCCCCGGTACCACGCGAAGAATCCGAGGAACATGCTGACCACCGCCAGGTACCCGAACGACGCCCACTGCGCCGGGCCGGCGACGGGCGGTGCGGCCGCGGCCGAGACCAGCGTGAGCGCGAGCATCACCGGCGCGGCGACCACGAGGGCCCACGAGATCGTCTGCCACGAGCCGAGCTCGCGCGACAGCAGCCCGCCCTCGGCGTACCCGATCGCGCACAGCGCGACGGCCGCGATGAGCAGCAGGTCGGCCGCGTGCAGCCGGCCCAGGCCGCCGTTGCCGAGCATCGCGAAGACGACCGCCGCGCAGGCGCCCGCGGCCGCGACCACCCAGAACGCGGGGGTGGTGCGCTCGCGCGTGCGCAGCACGGCCGCGATCGCCGTCGCGGCGGGCAGCACCGCGATGACGGCCGCGCTGTGGCCCGCCGGGGCGGTGGTGAGTGCGAAGGACGTCAGCAGCGGGAAGCCCGCCACGACGCCGGCCGCCACGACCGCCAGACGGAGCCACTGGCGCCCGCGCGGGCGGCGCTGTCGAGTCATGGTGAGCGTGATCGCCGCGAGCGCCGCCGCGACGACCGCCCGGCCGGCGCCGACGAACAGCGGCTCGAGGTCCTGCACCGCCACGCGGGTGAAGATCACCGTGAACGAGAACGCCACCACTCCGGCCAGCCCCCACGCCAGGCCCGCGCGCGGCGCGGACCGGACCGCCCGCGCGTCGGCGGCGGTGCGGGGAGGCGTCGCGGTCGTCATCCCGACAGCCTCACGCCTCGGTGGCCTCCTCCGCGCGGTCCAATCACGTCCCGCTGGCACGGGCCTGGCATCGCCTGAGCAGTCGCCGAGCGGAAGCCGACATCCAGCCGGGGTTCACCCGCGCCGCGTACCCTGGTGGGGTGCCTGCCGTGAACCTCGGGATGCCCCGCGTCCCCGAAACCCTCGCCCCGCGCCGCAAGTCCCGCCAGATCCGGGTGGGCAAGGTGCTCGTGGGCGGCGACGCGCCCGTCAGCGTCCAGTCGATGACGACGACGCCCACCACCGACATCAATGCCACGCTCCAGCAGATCGCCGAGCTCACGGCGAGCGGCTGCGAGATCGTGCGCGTGGCGGTGCCCAGCCAGGACGACGCGGATGTGCTGCACATCATCGCGAAGAAGAGCCAGATCCCGGTCATCGCCGACATCCACTTCCAGTCGAAGTACGTGTTCCAGGCGATCGACGCCGGCTGCGCCGCGGTCCGCGTGAACCCCGGCAACATCCGCAAGTTCGACGACCAGGTCGGCGCCATCGCCAAGGCCGCACAGGCCGCCGGCGTCTCGCTCCGCATCGGCGTGAACGCCGGATCGCTCGACCGCCGCCTGCTCGAGAAGTACGGCAAGGCCACGGCCGAGGCCCTCGTCGAGTCGGCCGTGTGGGAGGCGAGCCTGTTCGAGGAGCACGACTTCCACGACTTCAAGATCTCGGTCAAGCACAACGACCCGATCGTGATGGTGAAGGCCTACCGGCAGCTCGCCGAGCGCGGCGACTGGCCGCTCCACCTCGGCGTGACCGAGGCGGGTCCGGCGTTCCAGGGCACGATCAAGAGCGCCACGGCGTTCGGCATCCTGCTGGGCGAGGGCATCGGCGACACGATCCGCGTCTCGCTCTCGGCCCCGCCGGCCGAGGAGGTCAAGGTCGGGCACCAGATCCTGCAGTCGCTCAACCTGCGAGAGCGCAAGCTCGAGATCGTGTCGTGCCCCTCGTGCGGGCGCGCCCAGGTCGACGTGTACTCGCTCGCCGAGAACGTGACCGAGGGTCTCAAGGACGTCACCGTGCCGCTGCGCGTGGCCGTCATGGGCTGCGTCGTGAACGGCCCGGGCGAGGCGCGCGAGGCGGACCTCGGCGTCGCGAGCGGCAACGGCAAGGGCCAGATCTTCGTCAAGGGCGAGGTCATCAAGACCGTGCCCGAGTCGGAGATCGTGGAGACCCTGATCCAGGAGGCCCGCCGCATCGCGGACGAGATGGGCCCCGACGCGCAGATCGGCACCGCGCAGGTCGTCACCGCCTGACCCGCGCGGCCGGGCCCCGGGGGAGTAGCCTCCGGGCATGATCACCATCACGGTCGAGGGCGCCCACCGGGTCGCGCGCGCCGCCGAGCGGGGCGTGCTCACGCTCGAGGCGGGAGCGCACGGCGATGACAGGGACGCGGTGGTCGCGCGCCACGCGCGGCTGCACGAGCGGCTCGCGGGCATCGCGCACGAGCGACGCGCCGCCGGAACCGCCGCGGTGATCGACGTCGGGAGCCCCTGGGCGTGGACGGACGCGCCCGCGCCCGTCGCCGGATCCGACCGGCCGGCGCCGGTCCACCACGTGACCTCCACGATCGCGATCACGTACGTCGACCTGGACGCGCTCGCCGCGGACGTCACGGCGTTCGCCGCCGACGCCGACGTCTCGGTGCACCCCGTGCGCTGGGAGCTGTCGGCCGAGAGCCGCGAGCACCTGCTCGACACCGCCCGCGGTCACGCGGTCCGCGACGCCGTGCGGCGCGCGCGGTCCTACGCGGCGGCCATCCGACCGGGCGAGGCGACCGAGCCGAAGCTCGTGTCGGTCGTCGAGCGCCAGGTGAACGGCGGCGGACCCGGGATGCCGATGTTCGCGCGCGCCGAGGCGGACGCCCTGTCGTTCACGACGCCCGAGATCGAGGTCGAGGCCGCGATCGTCGCGACGTTCGAGATCTGATCCGCCGCGCGCCGGAACTCAGTCCGCGTGCGCCGCGACCTCCGCGAGGAAGCGGTCGGCCACGTCGTTCAGCTTCGCGACGTCGCGGATGGTCGTGAGCGGCAGGATGAACTCGTCCACGCCGGCCTCGGCATACGCGGCCATGGCGTCGACCAGCTGCTGCGCCGACCCGCCGATCGCCGGCCGGCCCTTCGCGTTCACGGCGGCGGCCTTCTCGGGGTCGTCGAAGAACACCAGCGCCTGCGTCGTGCGCCACAGCGTGCCCTGGTCGCGACCGCGCGCGTCGAGCGCGGCGCTGAAGATCCGGTTCTTCTCGGCGAACAGCTCGGGCGTCGACCACATGTTCCACTCGTCCGCGTAGCGGGCGACGAGCTTCGGCATGACCTTCTCGCCCTTGCCGCCGATCAGGATCGGCAGGGTCGCGTGCGGCCGCGGGTGCAGCGAGGCGCGCTCGAGCCGGTAGCGCTCGCCCGCGAAGTCGACGAACTCGCCCTCGCCAGCGTCCCGGAGCCCGGTCCACACCTGCAGCGCCTCCCGGAACCACCGGATGCGCGCGGGCACGTCGCCGAACTCGAGGCCGAACGCGCGGTGCTCGTTCTCCTGCCAGCCTGCGCCGACGCCGAGCACGAAGCGCCCGTCGGCGATGTCGCTGAGCGCGGCGGTCTGCTTCGCCACGACGGCGGGATGCCGGTAGGTGTTGCCGAGCACGAGCGAGCCGATGCGCACATCCGGCACCGTCGCCGCGAGAGCGGTCAGCTGTGTGAGGCACTCGCCCCGCGCGCCGTCGTTCGGCTCGGGGGTGTTGTCCATGAAGTGGTCCTCGAGCCACAGCCCCCGCCAGCGTGCGGACCCGCCGGCCGTCGAGGTCGCGGCGTGGGAGGCGGCGGCGTGCAGGTCGCGCCACGGCAGGTTCGCGGGGAGCCAGAGACTGAACTTCATGCCTCGAGCGTAACGACGGCCCCGGGCGGCCGGCCGTCTCAGGCGACGACGAGCTGCACGGCGCCGGTGGCGATGTCCGCGCCCGTCACGCGCACGCGGATGCGGGATCCCGGGTCGCGCGTCTCGCGGATCGTCGCCGTCACGAAGGGGTCGGCGATCTGCACGCGCGAACCGCCGCGCGTCTCCGACACCACGACGGCGTCCAGCTCGGAGCCGAGATGCGCCTGCAGCTCGGCCGCCTCGATGCGGTCGAGCGCGCCGCCCTCGAGGCGGTTGGCCAGGCTCCCGGTCTGCCGCATGATCTCGGCGAGCTCGGGCAGGGCGTCGCGCGCCCACGCGGGCGCATCCGTGCACATCGCGAGCACGAACCGGTCCACGAGGCGCCGCAGGGGAGCGGTGGTGTGCGCGTAGGGCGCGCCGATCGCCGCCTGCACGGGATCGGCGGGCGGCGCGCCGTCGAACGGGACGTAGTCCGCGCCGCGGAAGAGCTTGCTCGCGGCCTGCATGATCGCGGGCGCGGCGGGATCGGCCCGGTCCACGCGGCGGAGGTACTCGCCGTAGGGCATGTCCTCGGGCCACGGATGCCCGATGGCCTCCACGCGGCGCCGGAACTCCGCGATCGCCTCGGGCTCGGCCGCCGGCAGGGTGCGCAGGATGCCTGCGCCCCGCTCGAGCATGATCGCGGCGGCGGCCATGCCGGTCATGAGCGAGATCTGGGCGTTCCAGTCCTCGATCGGCAGCGTGACCCGGGCGCGGAGGTCGTAGCCCTCCGGCGTCGCCACGATCTCCTCCTCCGGCGACTTCAGGCTGGCGCCGCCGCGCGCGGCCTCCTGCGTGATCAGCAGAGGCCCGACCGCCGCCAGGAGCGCGAGCGCGTCGGGGGCGTCGCCGGTGTCGATCGCCGCCTGCGCGTCGACGTAGCTCCACTGCCGCCGCGAGCGGACCCACGCGCGCACGGGCGGCGCGGACGGATCGTGCTGCGCGCCGTGCTCGTCGAGGACGAACCGCCACACGTAGGCGCGTCGGTCCTGCTCGGGCAGAAGCGACGCCGCTCCGTGCGACAGGACCTCGGGGTGCAGGGGCACGGATCCGTCCGGCGCGTAGATCGTCTGACCGCGGCGTCGCGTCTCGGCGTCGATCGCGCCGCCCGGCCGCACGAACGCCGCCAGGTCGGCGATCGCGTAGTGCACGACGAAGCCGGATCCCTCGCGGGAGATGCTGAGCGCCTGGTCGAGGTCGCGCGACCCCTCCGGGTCGATCGTGTGGAACTCGATCTCGCGCAGGTCGGCGCGGCCGGCGTCCGAGCCGTCCACGGCCTCGCCGGATGCGACGACGGCCTCGGCCTCGGCGACCACGTCCGCCGGGAACTCCTCGGGCAGCTCGAGCGACCTCCGCAGCTCGGCCAGCGCATCGGCCAGCTGCGTGCGGACGGCGGACGGGGACAGGCGGGTGAAGCGTGCCGGCATGGGGTCAGCCTATGCGCGCACCCCCGCCGGCCGCCTCAGTCGGTCGCGAGCTCGCGGCGGCGCATCGCGACGAGGCCGGCGCCCGCCGCCACGACCCCGGCGATCGCGAGCCAGAGGCCGCCCGACCACCCCGCCTCGTCGCCCACCGGCACCGGCGTGTGGGCGAACGGCGACAGGTCGACCACGGTCTCCGGAAGGCCGAGCGCCGGGCCGAAGAACCCGAGCACGCCCGACAGCCCCACGAGGGTCCAGGCGACCGTGGCGGCGATCCGCGGCGCCGCGGCGACCAGGAGCATCGTGACTCCCAGGAACGTCAGGCAGGCGGGCGCCTGGGCGGCCGCGGCCTCGAGCACGACCGGCACCAGCGTCTCCGCGTGGTCGCCCCGGGCGGCGCCGATCGCGCCGGCCGCGGCCGCGGCCGCGAGCATGACCGCGGTCACCGCGACGCCGACCAGCCCGTACTCGGCCAGCCAGCGCACCCGGGGCACGGGCGTCGCCAGGATCGCCTCGGCGGTGCCCCGCGACTCCTCCTGACGCGCGCGCAGCCCTGCCTGCACGGCGCAGCAGGCCGCGAGGATCCCCACCATGCCGAAGAACAGGGCCACGAACGCCACCTCGATCGAGCCGATGGCGCCCATCCGCGCCTGCAGCAGCTCGACCACCTGGGGCAGATCGCCGGAGAGCTCGTCGATCGCGGCGGTGAGCGTCGTCGCGAGCAGGCCCGCGACGACGGCGCCGGCGCTCCAGGCGGCGAGGACGGGCAGGCTGAGACGCCACGCCAGCCCGAGCGAGGACGACAGCAGGCGGCTGCCGCGCGCCCGGCCGCCGCGGTCGGGAAGCAGGCTCGCCCCCTGGTCGCGCGCGGACTGCAGCGCGAACACGAGCGCGATCAGCACGACCCCGCACGCGAGCGGCGCCGTCAGCGGCGCGAGGTCGTTCTCGACGTACGCGCCCGTGAGCTGCCCGTACCCGATCGGCGAGAGCCAGGAGGGCCACGCGGGCGTCACGCGCACCAGGTCGTCCGATGGCGTTCCGGCCGCGTCGCCGATGCCGCGCACGAGGTAGGCGGCCAGCACGACGGCGATCGACGCCCCGGACGCGGCGCGCGCGGTTCCGAACACCTGCGCAGCCAGGAGCCCGATCCCGAGGAACGCGACGCCGGACGCGCCGAGCGCCGCACCGAACACGAGCGAGCCGTGCGGCTCCAGACCCGCCGCCACCAGCCCGGCCGCGGTCAGCACAGCGAGCCCGAGCTGGGCGAGCACGCCGTGGAGGACGGTCGCCGCCAGCGGCAGGACGCGCCCCGCCGGCGTCGCACCGATCAGCTCCGCCCGGCCGGTCTCCTCGTCGCCGCGCGTGTGGCGCACCGCGAGCAGCACCGCCATGAGGCCGCCCAGCATCGCGATCCACGCGTACAGCAGGAAGAACGCGAACGCGCCGTCGCTCACGCCGTTCGGCGTGCCGCGGAAGATCAGGATGGTCCGCGTCGCGATCGCGACGGCGAGGATCTCGCGCCGGTCGTCCTCGTCGGCGAACGCATCGAACACCGCGGCCGCGGTGGCGGCGGCCGTCAGCCCCGCGAGGCCCGCCAGCCACAGCGCGAGCTGCAGCGCGTCCCGCCGGGCGCGCTGTCGCAGCAGAGCCGCCAGGAGCCTCACGGCCGGCCGCCCGGCCCCGCGTCCGGCTCCGGCTCGGATTCCGACTCCGGCTCCGACTCCGACTCCGACGATGCGTAGTGCCGCAGGAACAGCTCCTCGAGCGAGGCGGGCTGGACGATCACGCCGGTGACCCGGATCCGCGCCAGCTCGGCGAGCACGCCGGACATCGCGGTGTCGTCGGCCGAGAGCGTGACGCGGCCTCCCTCGCGGCGGACGTCGTGGACGCCGGGAAGCGCGCCCACGACGCGCACGTCCGCATCCGCGACGCCGGCGTCCGAGAACGCGACCGACGTGCGGGTGAGGTGGCGCAGGTCGGCCAGCGTGCCGGACTCGACCACGGCGCCCTGGCGGATGATCGAGACGTGCGAGCAGAGCTGCTCCACCTCGCTCAGGATGTGGCTCGACAGCAGCACCGTTGCGCCCTCGGCTGCCACGCGCCGCACCTCGCGGTTGAACACCTGCTCCATGAGCGGATCGAGGCCGCTGGTCGGCTCGTCCATGATGTACAGCTTCGCGGGGGTCGCGAACGCCGCGATCAGCGCGGCCTTCTGCCGGTTCCCCTTCGAGTACGCGCGGCCCTTCTTGCGGGGGTCGAATTCGAAGGCGTCGACGAGCCGCTCGCGTTCGGCCGCCGCGGCCGCGCGATCCCGCGACCCCGAGCGCAGCCGGCCGATCAGGTCGATCGCCTCGCCGCCGGTCAGGTTCGGCCACAGGCTGACGTCGCCCGGCACGTACGCGATGCGGCGGTGCAGCCGCGGCGCCTCCCGCCACGGATCCGCGCCGAACACCGAGACCTCGCCCGTGGTCGCGCGCGCGAGGCCCAGCAGGATGCGGATGGTCGTGGACTTGCCCGCGCCGTTCGGACCGAGGAAGCCGTGCACCTCGCCCGGACGCACCGAGAGGTCCAGGCCCGCGAGCGCAGCGGTGCGTCCGTAGCGCTTGACGAGGCCGCGCGTGCGGATCACCTCTGCCATGGCGCCGAGCGTAGACCCGGCGGGCGACGTCCGGGAGAGCGGCCCGGCGCCGCGTCAATAGACTGGACGCCTATGGTCACGCGGCTCTCATCCTTCTTCTTCCGCTCCCTCCGGGAGGACCCCGCCGACGCGGAGGTCGTCAGCCACCGTCTGCTGGTGCGCGCGTCGTACATCCGGCGCCAGGCCCCGGGCATCTTCGCGTGGCTCCCGCTCGGCCTGCGGGTGAAGGCGAAGCTCGAGCAGATCATCCGCGAGGAGATGGCTGCGGCGGGCGCGCAGGAGGTCCACTTCCCGGCGCTGATGCCCCGCGAGCCCTACGAGGCCACCAACCGCTGGACCGAGTACGGCGACGGCATCTTCCGCCTGCATGACCGTCACGGCGCCGACTACCTGCTCGCGCCGACGCACGAGGAGGCCTTCACGCTGCTGGTGAAGGACCTGTACTCGTCGTACAAGGACCTGCCCCTGACGATCTACCAGATCCAGGACAAGTACCGCGACGAGGCGCGCCCGCGCGCGGGCCTGCTGCGCGGCCGCGAGTTCACGATGAAGGACGCGTACTCGTTCGACTCCTCGGATGAGGGGCTGGATGCGTCCTACCAGGCGCAGCGCGACGCGTACGAGCGCATCTTCCAGCGGCTCGGCATGGAGTACGTCATCGTCAAGGCCGACGCCGGCGCGATGGGCGGCTCGAAGTCCGAGGAGTTCCTGCACCCCACGCCGATCGGCGAGGACACGTTCGTGCGCTCCGAGGGCGGGTACACCGCGAACGTCGAGGCCTTCGAGACGCTCGCGCCCGAGCCCCTCCCGCTCGACGGGCAGCCCGCGCCGGTCGTGTTCGACTCGCCGCAGACCCCGACCATCCAGACCCTGGTCGACCACCTCAACGCGCACATCGAGGCGCCGGCGTCGGGGGAGTGGACGGCCGCGCACACGCTCAAGAACGTCGTGCTCGCGCTCAAGCAGCCCGACGGCACGCGCGAGCTGGTCGTCGTGGCCGTGCCCGGCGACCGGGATGTGGACGACAAGCGCGTCGAGGCCGCGTTCGCGCCCGCCGAGGTGGAGGCCGCGACCGAGGCCGACTTCGCCGCGAACCCTGCGCTCGTGAAGGGCTACATCGGCCCCTGGTCGGCGCAGGGCGCCGTGCTGGGGGAGGAGTCGGCCAGCGGCATCCGGTTCCTGGTCGACCCGCGCGTGGTCGACGGCACCGCGTGGGTGACCGGCGCGAACGAGCACGAGAAGCACGTGCACTCGCTGGTCGCGGGCCGCGACTTCACGGCGGACGGCGTCGTCGACGTCGCGACCGTGCGCGAGGGCGACATCGCCCCGGACGGCACGCCGATCACGCTCGAGCGGGGCATGGAGATCGGCCACGTGTTCCAGCTCGGGCGCAAGTACGCCGAGGCGCTGGGCCTGAAGGTGCTCGACCAGAACGGCAAGCTCGTCACGGTCACGATGGGGTCGTACGGCATCGGCGTGACGCGCATCCTGGCCGCGATCGCCGAGCTCAACAACGACGACAAGGGGCTCATCTGGCCCGCCTCGGTGTCGCCGTTCGACATCCACGTGGTCGCCACGGGCAAGGGCGACGACGCGCTCAACCTCGGCGAGAAGGTCGTCGCCGAACTCGAGGCCGCCGGTCTGGACGTGCTGTTCGACGACCGGCCCAAGGTCTCGCCCGGCGTCAAGTTCGGCGACGCCGAGCTGATCGGCGTGCCGCAGCTGCTGGTGGTCGGCCGAGGCGCGGCCGACGGCGAGGTCGAGCTGTGGGACCGCCGCACGGGCGAGCGCGAGGTCGTGCCCGCCCCGGAGGCCGTCGCGCGCCTCACCGCCCGCTGAGGCCTGCACCCGCCGCATCGCATCCGACCGCCCAGGTCACCCGCATCCGCGTGTGACCTGGGCGGTTCCGCGTCATGCCCTGGGCATGTTTCCCGACACGTAACCTGTCCGCAACGGCCGGTCCAGGGGTGTCGTGGACAGTGGTGTCCGTGCCCGGCGATAGTGTGCCCGGGTCAGTGCCCCTCACCTCCCCGCCAGACTCGGAGTCCCCGCATGTCCTCATCCCGTCCCGCCCGCGCGCGCCGCCTCGCAGGCCTCGCGAGCGTCGCCCTCGCGGCCGCCGGCCTCGCCGCCCTCCCCACCGCCGCGCACGCCGCCCCCGACGGCGGCGAGCTCGTGATCAACGAGGTGTACGGCGGCGGCGGCAACAGCGGCGCCGCGTTCACTCACGACTTCGTCGAGCTCTACAACCCGACGGCCGAGCCCATCGACCTGGCGGGCATGGGCCTGAACTACTGGTCCGCGACGGGCGGATCCGGCGGCGTCGCGGCGCTCAGCGGGACGGTCGCTCCCGGCGACACCTTCCTCGTCCAGCTCGCGGCGGGCAACGGCAACGGGCAGCCGCTGCCCCAGGCCGACCTCGCCCTCAGCGCGCCGAACCTGTCCGGCACGACCGGCCGCCTGTTCCTGCTGCCGAGCACGTCGGTCTACGCGGGCGCGACGGGCGACGCCGCGGGCCGCGAGGACGTCATCGACATGATCGGATGGGGCACCTCCGCCGCGACGTACGAGACGGCCCCCGCGCCCGGCACGACGAACGGCACGAGCGTCGCGCGTGCGGCCATCGGCGCCGACAGCGACTCGAACGCCGCGGACTTCGCGACCGGCGCGCCCACGCCGCAGGCGGCGCGCGACGGCGGCCCGGTCGACCCGGAGCCCACGCCGACGCCGACGCCGACGCCGACGCCGACGCCCACCGAGCCGCCCGCGGTCATCCGCATCGCGGACGTGCAGGGCGCGGGCGAGGCCTCGCCGCTCGCCGGCCAGACCGTCACGGTCGAGGGCGTGGTCACGGCCGACTACCGGACCGGCGGCTTCAACGGGTTCTACGTCCAGGACCCCGCGGGCGACCCCGCCGACGGCCGCAGCGACGCGATCTTCGCGTACGGCTCGAACGCGCGCGCCGAGATCGGCCAGAGCGTGCGGGTCACCGGGGTCGTGAGCGAGTACCAGGGCCTCACAGAGATCACGCCCGCGGCGGGCGGCGTCACCGTCCTCGCCGAGGCGCTCGGTGCCGTCGCGCCCGTGACCGACTGGACCGCGATCGACGCGCCCGCCGAGAAGGAGGCGCACGAGGGCGAGCTCATCCGGCCCGCCGACGCCTTCACTGTCACCGACAACTACGACGCCAACTTCTACGGCTCGTTCGTGCTCGCGCACGGCGAGGGCGCGCTCAAGACCCCGACCGAGCACGCCGACGCGGACGACACGGCCGGCCTCGACGCGATCCGCGCCGAGAACGACGCGCGCCGCATCGGTCTCGACGACGGCGCGAGCACCAACTTCAACAGCACCGCCAACAAGGGCGTCCCGCTGCCGTACCTCACGCCGGCCACCCCCGTGCGCGTCGGCTCGGCCGCGACGTTCCTGCAGCCCGTGGTGCTCGAGTACCGCTACGGCGCGTGGGCCTTCCAGCCCACCACCCCCGTCACGGACGACGGCTCGGCTGTCGTGTCGTTCAGCGACACCCGCACGCCGAACCTCGAGCCGCAGGACGTCGGCGGCGACGCCCGCCTGGCCACGTTCAACGTCCTGAACTACTTCCCGACCACGGTCGAGGAGTACGTCGCGGCGGGCGGCACCTGCACCACCTACGACGACCGCGCCGGCGACCCGGTCACGGCCCGCGACTGCGGTCCGACCGGCCCGCGCGGCGCGGCCGAGGCCGAGGACTTCGAACGCCAGGAGATCAAGATCGTGAAGGCGATCACGGGCCTCGGCGCCTCGATCGTCTCGCTCGAGGAGATCGAGAACTCCGCCCACTTCCTCGATGCGGAAGGAAGGCAGAAGGACCGCGACTTCGCGGTCGCGACGCTCGTCTCCGCGCTCAACGAGCACGCCGGCGCCGACGTGTGGGAGTACGTCCCGTCGCCCGCGACCGTCCCGCCGCTCGCGTCGGAGGACGTCATCCGCACCGCGTTCATCTACAAGCCCGCCGAGGTCGTTCCGGTGGGGGAGTCGCGCATCCTGATCGACGAGGAGAACTTCGACAACGCGCGCGAGCCGCTGTTCCAGGCCTTCAAGGCCGCGGGCGGGTCGGACGAGGACGCGTTCCTCGTCTCGGTCAACCACTTCAAGTCCAAGGGCTCCGGGGTCGACGACGGCACGGGCCAGGGCCTGGCCAACCCGGATCGCGTCGGGCAGGCGCACGCGCTGGTGGACTTCGCGGCCCAGCTCATCGCCGAGACCGGCATCGAGGACGTCTTCCTCGCGGGCGACTTCAACGCGTACGGCGCGGAGGACCCGGTGCAGGTCATCGAGGAGGCCGGCTACACCGACGTCAACGTCGCGCTCAACGGCGGCGAGGCCACCTACAGCTTCGACGGCATGGACGGCTCGCTCGACCATGTCTTCGCCAACACGGGTGCGCTCGAGCTGGTGACCGGCGTCGACGTCTGGCAGATCAACGCGCAGGAGCAGGTGGGCTTCGAATACAGCCGCCACAACTACAACGCGACGATCCTGTACGACGAGTCGGTGTTCCGCGCGAGCGACCACAACCCCGAGATCGTGGGTCTCGACCTCCCGCCCCTCGTCGTGCAGGCGGGGGAGCCGGTGATCACCTCGAGCAAGGGCGCGCCCAAGGTGGGTGCGGTCCTCACGGTCGACCCGGGCGTGTGGACCGAGGGCGCCGAGCTGACGTACCGGTGGCTCGTCGACGGTGAGCCCCTCGCCTGGGCGAGCGGCCCGGAGCTGCGCGTCCCCGGCCATCTGAAGGGCCACGACGTGTCGGTGCAGGTCACCGGCACGCTGGACGGATACCGCCCGGCGACGGCCGAGTCGGAGCCCGTGCGGATCGGCTGACGCGCGGACGACGAGAGCGGCCGGGCGGATGATCCGCCCGGCCGCTCTCGCGTGTCACGACCCGCTCTCGGCGGGTCAGCCGTGGTGCAGGTGGTCGGCGTGCTTGGCCGACTGCTTCTTTCGCGTGTAGGTGTCGAGCGGCCCGGTGACCGTGAACTCGTCCTCCCAGCACTCGATGCCCGTCACGTCGGGCAGCAGCGCGCGGGTGAAGACGGGGTCGCGCCCCTCCCGCCGCTGGCGCGTGTAGTCGCGTAGCAGGCGGAACCCGATGCCCGACAGCAGGCCCAGGGCGACCAGGTTGATGAGCGCCATGAGGCCCATCAGCGCGTCCGCCAGGTTCCAGACCACGGCGGCCGATGCGACGGCGCCCGCGAGCATCGCGACCACGACCAGCGCGCGGAACACCTGCAGCCAGACGCGGCTGGTGGTGATGAACTCCAGGTTCGACTCGCCGTAGTAGTAGTTGCCGATGATCGAGCTGAAGGCCAGCAGGAACACGATCACCGCCAGCGCGGTCAGCGACCAGTCGCCGAGGGTCGACGCCAGCGCCGTCTGCGTGAGCGCGATGCCGGTCTCGGCGCCGGACAGGTCGGGGACGGCCACGAGCACCGTGAACGCCGTGATCGAGCACACCAGGAACGTGTCGAAGTACACGC
Organism: Microbacterium lacusdiani; assembly: GCF_054779895.1. NCBI lineage: Bacteria > Bacillati > Actinomycetota > Actinomycetes > Micrococcales > Microbacteriaceae > Microbacterium > Microbacterium lacusdiani. The sequence goes on from NZ_BAAGXJ010000007.1 coordinate 105,902, forward strand.
CGAGCGACTGGACGAGGCCCTGCTTGACCGGGTGCGTGACGGCCGCCGCGGCGCCCGCGTTCGGTGCCGAGCCGAGACCGGCCTCGTTCGAGAACATGCCGCGCTTGACGCCCTGCATCACGATCACGCCGAACGCGGCGCCGACGACCTCGTTGAAGCCGAACGCCTGCGTGTAGATCGACGCGAGCGCGGCAGGGAGGCGGTCGATCTCGACCGTGACGACGGCCAGGCCCAGCAGCAGGTACAGCAGCGCCATGACGGGCACGAGCGCCGACGACACGTTGGCGATGCGGCGCACGCCGCCGAAGATCACCAGCCCGGTCAGCACGGCGATCACGACGCCCGCGACGAGCGGCATCCAGCCCGACACGTCGGCGCCGACGATCGAGCCGACCGCCGCCGTGCTCGACGCCGCGATGGTGTTGGCCTGCAGCGCGGAGAAGGCGAACGGGAAGCAGAAGATCAGGATGATCGCGAACGCGATGCCCATCCAGCGCGCCTTGAGGCCGCGCTCCATGTAGTACGCCGGGCCGCCGCGGAAGGCGCCGCGGTCGCGCACCTTGAACACCTGCGCGAGCGTCGACTCGAAGAAGGCCGACGCGGCGCCGATGAACGCCATGGTCCACATCCAGAACACCGCGCCCGGGCCGCCGATCGCGATCGCGGTGCCGACGCCCGCGATGTTGCCGACGCCGACGCGCGACGCGGCCGAGATCGAGAACGCCTGAAACGACGACACCGACTGCGGTGCGCCGTCGGCGTCGCGCGGCGTGCGGTCGGTGAGGGTCCGGAACATCTCGGGGATCAGGCGGAACTGCACCACGCCGGAGCGGAGGGTGAGGTACAGACCGAGCGCCACCACGACGGGGAGCACGATCCAGGTCCACAGGGCGTCGCCCGTCGAGGCGAGCCAGTCAGCGAATTCGTCCATCCGGACAGTCTGCGCGCTGGCGGCGCGCGCCGCGACTCGCCCCCGGGCACCCTCCGGGTGGCGTCCTCACAGCGAGCGGCCGCGGCGGTCCGGTAATGTCAGGGGGATATCGGCGGGACGTATGCCGGTGAGAGCTGAATAGGGAGGTCGCTGTGGACATCGATCTGGGGCTGCTGCGCACGGTCGAGCGCGAGAAGGAGATTCCGTTCGACGAGCTCGTGCGGATCATCGAGCAGGCGATCCTGACCGCCTACGGCAAGCACGTGTCGCAGAGCGGCGAGGTGCCGCAGGGCGCCCGCGCTCAGCTGGACCGCAAGACGGGCCACGTGGGCATCTACATCCCCGTGACCGACGACGAGGGCGCGGTCATCGGCGAGGAGGAGACGACCCCCGAGGACTTCGGACGCATCGCCGCCTACGCCGCCAAGCAGGTCATCAGCCAGCGGCTGCGCGACATCGCGGACGACGCGGTGCTCGGCGAGTTCCGCGGCAAGGAGGGCGACATCGTCGCCGGCGTCGTGCAGCAGGGGTCGAACCCGCGCATGATCCACGTCGACCTCGGCTCGGTCGAGGCCATCCTGCCCCCCGAGGAGCAGGTGCCCGGCGAGGAGTACACGCACGGATCGCGTCTGCGCGTCTACGTCACGAGCGTCTCGAAGGGCACGAAGGGCCCGGCGATCACGGTCTCCCGCACGCACCCCGGCCTCGTCCGCAAGCTGTTCGCGCTGGAGGTCCCCGAGATCGCCAACGGCCTGGTCGAGATCACGTCGCTGGCCCGAGAGGCAGGGCACCGCACCAAGATCGCGGTCGTCGCGAAGGACCCCTCGATCAACGCCAAGGGGGCCTGCATCGGCGAGCTCGGCCGCCGCGTGCGCGCCGTGACCGAGGAGCTCAGCGGGGAGAAGATCGACATCGTCGACTACGACCCGGAGCTCGCGAAGTTCGTCGCGAACGCGCTGTCGCCCGCCAAGGTGACCTCGAGCTTCGTGCTCGACGCCAACACCAAGGCCGTGCGCGCGCTGGTTCCCGACTACCAGCTGTCGCTCGCGATCGGCAAGGAGGGCCAGAACGCCCGCCTCGCCGCCAAGCTCACGGGCGCCAAGATCGACATCCAGCCCGACAGCATCCTCGAGAGCGACTCGTAACCTCGTTTCGTCTCCGCTCCGCTCAACGACCGGCAGGTCGTCCCGATGATCTACCGTCGTGCGAGCGAAGCGAGCGTGGAGCGAAGCGACCCCGCAGCGCGAAGCGCTGCCTCCCGCGGAGCGAAGCGACGCGGTGTCCCTCGCCGAGCGGCATCCGCGAAGCGGGTGCCCGAGCGCGTGGGACGCGCGAGCGCAGCGAGCAATAGTGGAGGTGTAGGATGGAAGCCGTACGAACGTGCGTCGGCTGTCGCACGCGTGCCCCCCGATCCGCTCTCATGCGAGTCGTCGCGTGCGATCTCGAGCTCGTCATCGACGAGCGGAAGAGCTCGCCCGGCCGGGGCGCGTGGCTGCATCCCACTCGCGAGTGCGCGGAGAACGCCCTGCGGCGCCGCGCCTTCGGACGAGCATTGCGTGTGTCAGGCCCTCTTGACACGCAGACCCTCGAGAAATGGCTGAACGGCTATGGAAACAAAGTGAACGGCTCGAAATGAGACCCGTCCGCCTTTAGAGGTCTGCCCTGTCCGGGGCAGGCCGCCCAGACAGGAGAATTGTGGCAAAACCACGCGTACATGAGATCGCTGCGGAGATCGGCGTCGACAGCAAGGTCGCCCTGGCGAAGCTCAAGGAGCTCGGCGAGTTCGTGAAGAGCCCGTCGTCGACGATCGAGCCGCCGGTCGCGCGCAAGCTGCGCGCAGCGTTCGAGGCCGAGGGCGCCGCCAAGCCGGCGGACAAGCCCGCCGCGCCCGCGAAGCCGGCCGGCCGTCCCGGCCCGGCCCGCGCGACGACCGCCAAGCCCGGCGCCCCGGCGAAGCCCGCGGCGCCGAAGGCCGAGGCCGCCCCGGCTCCGGCCGCGCCCGCGACCCCGTCGGCACCGGCTCCGGCCG